>NZ_JBFUKF010000080.1:0-17224 GCF_056400985.1 Mucilaginibacter sp. P4_G9
CTCACAAATCCGGCAAATTTTAGCCTCAATTTAAGAACCACAAAAGATATAAATCAAAAACCTATAGTTTAACGGCACTTAGAAAATTGGAAAAAACAGTAATGACGCGTTTATTTTTAAACAACCTCTAAGACTTTCGGTTACTAATACTTTCGGCATATGGTTCACCTGTGACGTTACAGGTACCCTTTGGCGGCAGGCATTTTCTAATAGTGTGTGTTTCATGATACGAAAATGACCTGGTATTTAAAAAGGTTATCGTTGGTAAATGAAGAATACCCTTGAAACAGTCTTGTTGATCCCGTCAGTATGTTCCTGCAGACAACCAATTCTTTTCTGAACTCATCAGGAATTCATTTAATATTCATTTACCGAACGGAGCAAAGCTGATTTTTTTGTCGTTTTTATAGCTAAAATATCTTTTTACCCCTTTTTTTTTGACGATTAACCACCCGTCGGTTATATGGATTTGATCGACCTTAGCTGCCATAAACCAAATTCTGCGTGCTTTATTTATTATTTGATCTATAGCCAGCCAGGTGATAAACCATTGGCGGCTGAACAAATTGCACGTGTTTTTTTAATCAATAATTAACCCTAAAATTTTAAAACATGAGAAAAAATTTACTGAAGGAATTTTCACCGCATGGAAACGCAGGAAGAACTTTAAGTATACTGCTTGTTGGTGCTGTTGCCTTTTTATCCCCACTGGGCGGGCATGCGAAGAGCCTGGGGCATGCAATAACAGCTGAAAGGCTGAAAAACGCGGACCTGACCATAACGGGTGTGGTAACAGATGAAAAAGGATTGCCACTTCCCGGGGTCACTATTCTTGTTAAGGGAACTACACAAGGTACGGTATCTGATAGTAACGGTAAATATTCCATAACTGTGAAGGATCAAAATGCTTATCTTGTATTCAGTTCTATAGGCTATATGTCGCAGGAAATCGCGGTAAACGGGAAATCAGGCATCAATGTGCAGTTGGTTGGGGATTCCAAATCTTTGAACGAGATTGTAGTTGTAGGCTACGGCTCACAGAAAAAAGCCACCCTTACAGGTTCAATATCACAAGTTAAAGGGTCCGAGTTGGTTAAAAGCCCCCAACCCAATCTTTCAAATGCGCTTGCGGGCAGGTTTTCCGGCGTTATTGTCAATAACCGCAGCGGTGAGCCTGGCTATGATGGCTCAAACATCACCATTCGTGGCTTAGCAACTACCGGTAAAAATGATGTACTTGTTGTAGTTGATGGTGTACCCGGTCAGATAGGTGGTTTGGAAAGGCTTGATCCTAATGATATCGAAAGCATGTCGGTACTAAAGGATGCATCGGCAGCCATATATGGTAACAGGGCGGCCAATGGCGTTATTTTGGTTACTACCAAAAGAGGTAAAACCGGTAAGCCAACCATTAATTACAGCTTTAACCAGGGCTTTAGTTCACCTACCCGCCTGCCTAAAATGGCGGATGCGGCAACTTATGCCCAAATCATGAACGAGATCAACTATGACTCGAACCCTGCCGGTGGCTTAAACCAATCTTACACCGCCGCTCAGATCCAAAAATTCAAAGACGGATCTGACCCGCTTAACTATCCAAACACCGATTGGGAAAAACAAACGCTTAAGAGTACTGCCCTGCAAAATCAACATAGTTTGTCTGTAGCTGGTGGAAGCGATGACGTGAAATACTTTGTATCCCTTGGTACCATTTACCAGGATGGTTTATATAAAAACGGCGCTACCAAATATCACCAATATAACTTCCGCTCAAATATTGATGCCAACGTTACCAAACGGTTAAAAGTTGGTTTATCACTCTCTGGTCGCGAAGAAGACCGGGCGTTCCCTGTGGTTGGTGCAGGCAATATCTTTCGTTCTGTATACAGGGCAAAACCTATAGTTGGAGCRTATTATCCAAACGGCTTGCCAACAACGGGTATCGAAAACAACAACCCTGCTGTACAGGTAACTGACATTGGCGGAACAAATAATAACCCGACACAGGTTTTAAACGCTATTTTAAAGGGCAGTTATGCTATACCTGGTATTGAAGGTTTATCACTCGATGGATTCTTTTCGGTAGATAAATCAAATACTTTTGATAAAAACTTTAGCAAGCCGTACATTTTATATAGCTATGATCAAACCACAAATAATTATAATAAAGTTATAGTCGGCGGCAACAACAATAAGGCTACGCTGTTCGAATCACAGAATAACCAATCGCTCATCACCTCAAACATCAAGCTTAACTTTGTACGGAATTTTGGGCTGCATGACATCAACGCGTTTGTTGGTTATGAGCAAAGCAAAAATCACCTGGAGTATTTTGATGCTACCCGCTTTAACTATTTATCATCACAATTACCAGAGCTGTCACAAGGTGGTGGCGCAGCTACAGACTATCTTAACTCTGGCTACAGCTCAAACTACAACCGCCGTAGTGTTATTAGCCGTTTAGCTTATGCCTATGACGAAAAGTATTTATTTGAAGGCCAGTTCCGCGCGGACGGCAGCTCTATCTTCCCAAGTGGGAAGCAATGGGGATATTTTCCATCAGCTTCTGTTGGTTGGAGGATCTCAAAGGAAGACTGGTTTAAAAACAGTGTTGGTTTTTTTAATGATCTGAAGTTAAGGGCTTCGTACGGTTCATTAGGTAATGATAACGTGAACGGTTTTCAGTATTTTGATAATTATGTTTTGGTTAACAATGGCTTTGTTGCCGGCGATCCCTCGACCAATACAAATACTATTCAGCCAAACGTTAACCTGGTAAAGCTGGCAAACCCCAATATAACCTGGGAAGTAGCCAAAAAGCTTGATATAGGCATAAACGCTACTTTCCTGCATGATTTTACGTTAGAGGCCATCTATTTTAAACAAAAAAGGTCTGATATTCTTACTGCCCGTAATGCTTCATTGCCCGGTTCTTCGGGTATTGTAAACCCTTATAATGATGGATCTGCTACTTACAACCCTTTGGTACCATCTGAAAATATAGGTAAAGTTAACAGCCAGGGTTTTGAGGTAACTTTGGGATACAACCATACCAGCAATGAATTTAGCTGGGGTGTAAGCGGCAATATGACCTATGCCAAGAGTAAGATAATTTTTATTGATGAAGCCAGCGGTACTTTAGCCTATCAGCGCCAAACCGGTTTACCTTTAGGTACCAGCCTGCTTTACAATAGCATTGGCATATTCCGTACCCAACAGGAGCTTGACAGCTACCCGCACGTAACAGGTGCTAAAGTTGGCGATTTAAAATATCTGGATTATGGTATCGATGGTAAAGGCGATGGTAAAATAACAGCTGATGACCAAACACGCACCAAGTATGGCAATATCCCGCAAATTACTTACGGCTTTACGGTTAACGCAGCCTACAAAAGATTCGACTTATCAGTATTGTTTTCAGGACAGGCTCAGGTTAGCCAGTATGTTTTACCAGAAGCGGGTAGTGTAGGTAATTTTTACAGCAGCTGGGCAGATAATAGGTTCAGCCCGTCAAATACCAATGGAACTTATCCGAGGGTAACCGACCGGGCATCTAATGCTATAAGCGGCGGACAATATAATAGCACTTTCTGGCTCAATGATGCATCGTTCTTCAGGTTAAAGAATGTGCAGTTGGGCTACAATTTCAATGCGCCGTTCCTTTCAAAAATTAAAATCGGTGGCTTAAGGGTATATGCAAGCGCATTCAACCTGTTTACCATTACCAAGGTGAAGGACTACGATCCGGAAGGAACAAGTGGCAGCGGCCAGTTTTATCCGCAGCAAAGAATTTTAAACTTAGGTGTTAACGTGAAATTTTAATCAGAAGACGATAATGAAACTACAATATAAAACCCCGCTATATTTTATTATGGGCGGTATGCTGAGTATTACAGCATGTAAAAAAAATCTTTTAGATGTACAGCCTACGGATAGGATAGCTACTTCGGCCATTGAGGCAGACACGGCTGTTTTTGAGGCCTTTGTAACCAACCGTTATATAGGAGCCAAGTTACAAGATAAAGAGGGTGATGGCTCAAACCCAGGTTTTGGCCGCGGTTTTGAATATAGTATGTGGAGCTCCCTTACCGACGAATCGATCTATAACAATGATGATGCAACCTGGCTTGTGCAAAGAGGGCAGCTGGCTCCT
The DNA here is from genome assembly GCF_056400985.1 of Mucilaginibacter sp. P4_G9. Taxonomy (NCBI): domain Bacteria; kingdom Pseudomonadati; phylum Bacteroidota; class Sphingobacteriia; order Sphingobacteriales; family Sphingobacteriaceae; genus Mucilaginibacter; species Mucilaginibacter sp. P4_G9. The sequence goes on from NZ_JBFUKF010000080.1 coordinate 4,154, forward strand.
GAAAATTTAGGCGGCGCCGGTGTACTTTGGGGCCGTAGCTACAGGAGTATCAGGGAATGTAATTACGCTTTAAGTCTTTTGCCAAACCTGCCTTTTAGTACAGGGCACAAAACGCGTATTGAAGGCGAACTGAAATTTATAAGGGCGTTCCGCTACCAGGACCTGATCCGCAATTATGGCGGCGTTGTTTTAATGAGCGATAAAGTGACTAATCTTACTGATAATTTGCAGGATCCGGCACTGTTTAAAAGGGCCAGCATTAAAGAAAGTATTGATTACGCTGTGGCCCAGCTTGATGATGCTGCTTCAAAACTCCCTTTAGATAATGACGGCAGCTGGGTTTGGGGGCGTGCTACCAGGGGCGCTGCATTGGCTTTAAAATCAAGGTTGTTGCTTTATGCTGCAAGTCCTTTGTATAATGCAGGCAGCTGGACTAATGCTGTTACCGCAGCACAGGCGGTTATCAGTCTTAATAAATATGGGATATATGCCGGAGGGTATAATAACCTCTTTTTAACAAATGAAACCAACGAAACCATTTTTGCACGTTTATACACCAAAAACGCTAACCATACCCACCTGGAAATTGCCAACGGTCCAAACGGTTATGGCGGCTGGGCTGGTAATACCCCGCTGCAAAACCTGGTTGATGATTATGAAATGATGGACGGTAAAGCCATCACTGATCCCACATCTGGTTATGATCCTACTCATCCATATGTAAACCGCGACCCAAGATTTGCGGCGACCGTGCTTTACAATGGGGCTACTTACAGGGGGCAAACGATAGACGCTTTTGTTCCGGGCGGCAAGGACAGTAAGGATGGACCTGATAACTGGAATACCACTAAAACAGGTTATTATCTAAAGAAATTCATGAACGATGCATACCCGCTTCAAAACCCGTGGGGTAATGCCGGTTTTCAGCCATGGATCTATTTCCGTTATGCCGAAATCCTGTTGAACTTTGCTGAAGCTGCGAACGAGGCGTATGGCCCGGATGTTATCCCTGCAGGTTCAACCATATCTGCACGCGCAGCCATTAACCAGATCAGGTCGCGTCCAGGTATTAACATGCCAGATTTGGCCCCAGGCCTGTCACAATCGCAAATGCGCGATGCGGTGCGCTATGAGCGCCGTGTAGAGCTGGCTTTTGAAGAGCATCGTTTTTATGACGTTCGCCGCTGGAAGATTGCCGACGTTACAGAAAACAAGCCGGCCGCCGGGGTTATCATAACCAAAAACGCCAATGGCAGCTTTGTTTACACACCTAAAGTAGCGTTGGATGGCCGTTCCTTTGCAGCCAAACATTACTGGCTGCCAATACCACGAGCCGAAATTCAGGCATCAGGTGGTCAGTTGCAGCAAAACGCCGGCTATTAATAGTAATTATACCGGGGGAAGGAACTTCTTGTTCTTTCCCCCTTTTTTTAACCAAATACTAACCTATAACACAAATTATGAAGAACCTACGTATTTTATTATTGATGGGATGTTGTGTGGTGGCAGGCTGTAAAAAGGACATGATCGCGGTAAAGCAATCATCAACAGTTGAAGTAAAAACCGGAGAAAAAACAATTAAAACAGACTCAACACCGGCAAGCGCGCTTAAAGGTGTTAACTGGGCGGCAGATGGCGATAACTTCAGCGATGGGATCCTGGTGTTGAGCGGGCTCACTTCGTCAGACAGTTATGCTACAGTATCGGCCAAGGCTGATGCAGTATTATCCGGCATTCAAACCAATACCGGGGCCAATACGGTAAGGTTGCCGGTTAATTATTCAACCGTATCACAAGCCTGGTGGAACTCCTATACAGGGGTTATCGATAAAGCCCTGAACAAAGGGATGAACGTCATATTAGGGTACTGGGAAGCCAAATCGTCCGAAGATGGGAAGATTGATAACACTACAGAGTTTTGGTCGATGTGGCAAACCATTGTTACCAAATACGGCGGTAACGCACATGTATATTTTGAGGTTTTTAACGAACCTCATGGTTATTCTTTAACCGACTGGACTACAATTTGCGCCCAATGGTTAAGCAACTACCCTTCAATACCCCAGGGCCGGATCCTGATCAGCGGTACTTCTTATTCGCAGGATATTACAGGTGTAGGTGCCGACAGCCGTTTTTCTGGTTGCCTTTTATCCATACATGATTATACTTTCTTTAGCAACGGTACCAATACTACCGCGTTACAATGGGAAAACAGGTTGAAAGGTAATATAGGCAGCTACAGCAGCCGTGCGGTATTAACTGAATTTGGCGTACCTATGACTGGTGGAAAAAATTACACCAGTGCAATTGGCGGAGACGTGGAGATAGCTTATCTGCAGGGCCTCACCAACCAGGTGCGCTCCTTTGGAATGGGAGCTGTTTACTGGCCGGGTATTCGTACCGGTGACAGTTACAGTATCCAGCAGCTGAATGGTACCGGCACAAGTTTAACCGTATCCACCACAAATGCATCAGGCTTAAGCCGTATCAAATACAGCTGGGGTGTGGGCGCCGGAGGTACCGATACCTTTTATACAGGTGCATACTACCGGTTTTTAAATTTAAACAGCGGCCTGGCGCTTGATGTTAACGGCGGTTCAACAGCCAATGGGGCAGGCATCATACAATGGCCGCAAAATGGCGGCAATAATCAGCAATGGCAAATTACGAATAATGGCGGCGGCTATTACAAAATAACCAACCGTAACAGTAGCCTGGCGCTTGATGTTAACGCCGGTTCAACAGCCAATGGAGCGGGTATAATACAATGGCCATGGAATGGCGGCAACAACCAGCAGTGGCAGCTTACCGCAACCGGCGATGGTATATACAAGGCTATTAACCGTAACAGCAGCCAGGCGCTTGATGTTAATGGTGGCTCCGTAGCCAATGGTGCAGGCATAATTCAATGGCCATGGAATGGTGGCAACAATCAGCAATGGCAAATTGTACAACAATAATAATTTTGCAATAAAACAGTGCGGCAGCGCACTGTTTTATTTAAATATGATGATACTAAGATCCACTATAAAAAAAATCCTCCCGGCTGTCATAGCTTTAGGGCTAACTGCTCATTTTGCAAACGGCCAGGTTAAGGAGGTTACGGTAAATATCAATGTTTCAAAAACGTACCAAACCATCAATAACTTTGGTGCTTCTGATGCATGGTCATGCCAGTTTGTAGGCAATTGGCCCGATGATAAACGAAACAAAATTGCCGACCTGCTTTTTAGCCGTGAAACATACGCCGATGGGTCACCCAAAGGTATAGGGCTGTCGTTGTGGCGGTTTAATATTGGCGGAGGCAGCACCCAACAGGCAGATAAAAGCGGTATTAAAGACGAATGGCGCCGTGCCGAATCATTTTTAAACAACGATGGCAGCTACAACTGGCAAAACCAGGCCGGGCAGATATGGTTTTTAAAGGCAGCCAAAAAGCGGGGGGTAAATCAGTTCCTGGGCTTTAATAATAGCCCGCCGGTGCAGTTTACCATCAATGGTAAAGCTTATGCAAGCGGTGGTAAAGTAAATATTGCCGCTGCCAAATATGATGCCTTTGCGGCATACCTGGCAAAGGTGGTAAAAGGAGTGGAGCAGGTAAGCAAAGTTGAATTTGATTATATAAGCCCGGTTAATGAGCCCCAATGGGACTGGAGTGACGGCGGACAGGAAGGATGCCCCTATAACAACATGGAGATAGCGGGCCTGGTAAAGTCAATCAGTAAAGAGTTTGTGAAAAATAATATCAGTTCAAAAATTCTTATCGGTGAGGCAGGGAGCATTAACTATTTGTTTACCGCAGGTGATAAGCCGGGGAAAGGGCACCAGGTAAATGATTTTTTCAGACCTGGGTCAGCAAACTACATCGGCAACCTGCCGGCTGTGAGCAAAACAATTGCGGCGCACAGCTACTTTACCACATCTCCAATGGTATCAGCAGTAAAAGCCCGTAAGGCGCTCGCAGATAGTATAGCCACTATAAAGGGGCTTAATTTCTGGCAATCGGAATATTGTATATTAGGCGATAATGCAGGTGAGATAGACGGTAATAAACGCGATCTGGGTATTAACGCTGCACTGTACTTAGCCTCGGTGATCCATACCGACCTAACCGCCGCAAACGCATCGGCCTGGCAGTGGTGGACAGCTATTTCGGCTTATGACTATAAGGATGGCCTCATCTATATAGACAAAAATAAAACCGATGGTAATTTTTACCCCAGTAAAATGCTTTGGGCCATGGGGAATTACAGCAGATTTATACCCCCCGGTTCTGTAAGGCTTGATGCCAAAGTTGCCGCCGCGGGGGATAGCCCCTTGCTTGTTTCCGCATATAAAAAGGGGAAGAATTTAACTGTAGTTATTATCAACCCTACCGCGGATAATGTAATTGCCGGGTTTAACACAAACAATGCCAGGGTTCAATTTACGTCCTCATACATAACGTCGCAGGCAGATGAACTCAAAGCCGGTAAAATAATAGGAACTAAGAATATAATACCGGCCCGCTCTATTATAACGTTAACCGGTGTTATCGAATAAAATGTTATTCTATCTGAAATGAAAAATAAAATCTATCTGTTTCTTTTTTTTACCGGGATATTGTTTCTCCCGTTCATACTCAGAGCCCAGGATATAGGCAAGCCTGTGTTATTTAATTCTGCCTGGAACTTTCACAAAGGCGACATCAATACAGGGATTAATGGCCTTGCCACCGAAACCCAATGGAAAACAATTGACTTACCCCATGACTGGAGTATCGAAGGGCCATTTAGTGATGAATGGGCAAGTGCCACCGGCTACTTACCCGGCGGCATAGGCTGGTATAAAAAAAGTTTTACTGCCAATAGCAGCTGGCAGGGCAGGCAGGTATATATTTATTTTGATGGGGTGTATAAGAATAGCGAGGTGTGGATAAACGGCCATTACCTGGRCAAGCGTCCTAATGGTTTTATTCCCTTTAAATATGAGCTTAGCCCTTATTTAAATTTAAATGGCAAAAACACGGTAACCGTTAAGGTTGATCACAGCGAATTTGCCGACTCAAGATGGTATACCGGCTCGGGCATTTACCGGAATGTTTATCTTATTGTTAAAAATAAGGTACATGTTGACCCATGGGATGTGGCATTTTCTACACCAACGGTTTCGGCAAATCAGGCTACCATAAAGGTTAAAGTAAATATTACCAACAACACTGTAGGTGATGCAAATGTGACTGTAAAGGTGAACCTGTTTAACGACAAGTATAAAGCGGTTGCATCTGTACAAAAACAGCTTAGAGTAAAAGCCGGAAAACAGGAGGTGGAGTTCGGGCAAAAAATAGCTGGTCCAGAATTGTGGGACACCGAAAATCCTCACCTGTATAAACTCCGTGTGTCGCTTAGCCGCAATGGCAATTCCATTGATGAGGTAACACAGAATGTAGGCATTCGTAGTATCCGTTTTGATAAAGATAAAGGCTTCTTTTTAAATGAGCAAAGTACTAAGCTAAAGGGGGTATGTATCCATGATGACGCGGGTGCGTTGGGTGTGGCTGTCCCGCAGGAAGTTTGGGTACGCCGCCTTAGGATATTGAAAGATGCCGGTGTTAATTCACTTAGATTGAGTCATAATCCCCATGCTGATTATTTATATGAACTGTGCGATAAAATGGGTTTTTTGGTAATGGATGAGGCCTTTGATGAATGGGAAATAGGCAAAAATAAATGGGTATCCGGCTGGAATGCAGGCACCCCTTCAAAGAATGGTTATCATGAATATTTTAAAGAATGGGCCGATCGCGATATCCGCGATATGGTGCTGAGGGCACGTAACCATCCCTCCATTATTATGTGGAGTATTGGTAACGAAATTGATTATCCTAATGACCCTTATACGCATGAAGTATTAAACACCGGCCGCAATCCGCAGATCTATGGGAAAGGGTACCTGGCAGACCATCCTGCCGCCAGCGGGCTTACTACGATAGCTAAGCAACTGGTTAAAGCCGTAAAGGGTGTTGATGAAACCCGCCCGGTAACTGCTGCATTGGCAGGTGTAGTAATGTCGAACGAGGTTGGTTTCCCGGATGTATTGGACGTTGTGGGCTATAATTACCAGGAATACCGCTATCCGGATGATCATAAAAAATATCCCGGCCGCATCATTTACGGCAGCGAGAACGGTATGCAGCAACAGGCCTGGAACGCTGTTGACAGTAATGAATATATCTCGGCCCAATACCTTTGGACAGGAATTGATTACCTTGGTGAAGCCGGCAAATGGCCGCAGCGCAGTAATGGCGCCGGCCTTATTGATCTGGCCGGCTTTAAAAAGCCCGAGTATTTTTTCAGGCAAAGCCTTTGGGCTGCTAAGCCGATGGCCTACATCGGCACACGTGAAATTACCAGCACCGATGGTAAGGGCATCTGGAGTCACCGTACGGCCGAGCCGGTTTGGAACTGGCAGCCAGGTAGTAAAATAAAAATTGATTGCTTTACCAACTGCCAGGAAGTAGAGCTGTTTCTGAATGGCCGATCCTTGGGTAAACAATCGCGGAGTGCGGCAAAGGGACAGGTACCTTCATGGTCGGTAGACTATCAGCCAGGTGAGCTTTTAGTTAAAGGATATAACAACGGCATTGAAGTATGCACCAATACCATAAAAACAGCCGGCGAGGCTTACCAGCTTAAAGCTATAGCTGATAATACCGTATTTGCCAGCAGAGTAAAAGGTTTAAGCCAGCTTGAAGTATACATAACTGATAAAAATGGCAACCCTGTATTTGCCGCCGATGATGAGGTAACTGTATCAATTATTGGCCCGGCTAAATTATTGGGATTGGAAAATGGAAGCAACAGCAGTCATGAAAGCTACCAGGCCAGTCAGCGAAAAGCGTTGCGCGGGCGTTTGTTAGCTTATATACAAACTACGGGTAAACCGGGAAACGTGAAAGTGCAGTTCAGCACCGGTAGCCTCAAATCATCAACCATAACATTAACCGTAAAATAGCCCTTACATAATCCCTTATAAAAATTTAACACCTGTATTTTAATTTATGAAACTAATAAAACTATTGTTCCTGTTTGTTGCCCTGTTAGCGTCGACTCAGTTGCAAGCCCAGAATGCCAAACACACTTTCTCCCTTAGCGATACCGCATTTATACTTGACGGGAAGCCGCTGCAGATCATATCCGGCGAAATGCACTACACCCGTGTACCGCGTGAAGCCTGGCGCCAGCGCATGAAAATGGCTAAGGCTATGGGACTTAATACTATTGGTACCTATGTTTTCTGGAATGTTCATGAGCCGCAAAAAGGTCATTATGATTTTACCGGTAATAATGATATAGCCGCGTTTGTTAAAACAGCCCGGGAGGAAGGCCTTTGGGTAATATTACGCCCAAGTCCCTATGTTTGCGCCGAATGGGAATTTGGTGGTTACCCATACTGGCTGGAAAACGAAAAAGACCTGCAAGTGCGTAGTACGGAGCCAAAATATCTGGAGGCCTATCGTAAGTATATTATGCAGGTAGGTAAACAGTTGGCACCATTACAGGTAAACCAGGGTGGTAATATTTTAATGGTTCAGATTGAAAACGAGTACGGATCATACGGAAGTGATAAGAATTACCTCGCCCTTAATCGTAAAATGTTCATTGATGCAGGCTTTGACGGTCAACTGTATACATGCGACCCCGAACCTGCCATTAAAGACGGGCACCTGCCCGGGCTATTGCCAGCCATTAACGGCGTGGATGATGTGGCCAAAGTAAAACAACTGATAAAGGAAAACCATGACGGAAAAGGCCCGTTCTTTATTGCCGAATGGTACCCGGCCTGGTTTGACTGGTGGGGAACTCAACACCATACTGTCCCTGCCGAAAAGTATTTGCCGAAACTTGATTCTGTACTAAATGCCGGCATCTCCATTAATATGTACATGTTTCATGGCGGCACAACCCGTGGTTTTATGAACGGGGCCAATTATAGCGATAAAGACCCCTACGAGCCGCAGATCAGCAGTTATGATTATGATGCCCCGTTAGATGAAGCTGGCAATGCTACCGAAAAATTTATGGGTTTCCGGAATGTGATTGCAAAGCATTTGCCTGCCGGCGTACAATTGCCCCCGGTTCCAGCGGCTAAACCTGTCATCAGCATAAAATCAATTCAGCTTAAACAAACTGTAAGTTTATTGAATACATTACCAATACCTAAGGAGAGCTTAAACCCGCTTACTTTTGAAGACCTGCACCAGGACTATGGTTTTGTTTTGTATCGCACCACAATTAAAGGAGGCAAAAGTGGTTTTATCAAGCTTGATGGATTAAGAGATTATGCGGTAGTAATGGTAAATGGGAAAAGAATAGGGACCCTTGACCGCCGGCTAAGACAAGATAGTTTACAGCTTATTTTACCGGCAGGCAAAGTAACACTTGATATACTTGTTGAGAATTTGGGGCGCATTAACTTTGGTAAATATCTGTTGCAAAACAAAAAAGGTATTACCGGAAAAGTGCTTTTTGACGGTAATCAATTACTGAAATGGAAAACGTATTCTCTGCCATTTAACAATTTGAGCGCGGTAAAATTTGGCATTCAAACAGAAAACACACAATCGCCGGTTATTAAAAAAGGACAGTTTAACCTGGATACTATCGGTGACACTTACCTTGATATGAGCAATTGGGGCAAGGGCGTAATATGGGTAAATGGCCATAATTTAGGCAGGTACTGGAATGTCGGTCCGCAACAAACGGTTTATTTACCGGCCGAATGGCTTAAACAAACGAACGAAATTGTTGTATTAGAGTTAATTAAACCAGGGGAGCGAAACCTGACCGGATTAAGTAAGCCGGTGTTAAGTACAATGTAACCTAAAGAATATTTTTGGCTGCAACATAGTGCGAGCTAATTGGGGTCTGCTAAAAAGAGCTTAGACCAGTAACATTTGGAAATATCCAAAACAAAGGCTGTTACAGTATTGCAGAGAACTACCGGCAAGGGGGTGTTCAAACATAATCTCGTTTATTCAGAGGGGGCGTTTAGAACACCCTCTATCAGTGAAGTGTTTGCTCATCACCCTCTTAGGACCGGAGAAAAATGGCTGATCTTTGTGAAACAATCCTCGGTGTTTTTGCGGCAAAACCCCTTTAGTTCAACAAAAAAACTTGTTAAATCGCTAATCACTTTGATTGAGCATATAGAGGAGATAGCGCAAAATACGCCTTGAAACATAAAAAAGCCCGTTTTCGTTAGAAAACAGGCTTTTGAAAGTGTGGTGGCTACTGTACAAATCTCGAACTATTTCCTTTCTGATTTGCACTTAATGGTGGATTTGGATTTATAGTTTTTAGGATTCACTTTTTTCTGTTATGATTGTATGTAATTTCTGATGCGGCCTTTAAACGACGGTTAGCTAATTGTAATTGTTTTCTCTTATCGAGCTTTCCCATATACAGTGACCTATCGGAGCCTGGATAACATGCTTTCCATATTTCAAGGCCAACCTGCAATGCAACATCACAAAATTTGCGGGATTTATCTATCCAATCTTCAGGTGACATCCAAATTCTATGCTTAATAGGCGAATAATGTACAGAGACATTTCTTAGTGCCTCAAATTGGTCAAAGAATGATACAAATGGTTCCTTTCTCTGCTGATCATCCGTCACATTGAGTGCAAGTTTCTTATTCGGCCGGATAATCATTTGTAAAGCTTCAATTTGGTGTTTTAAGTTCATGTAGCCACCATTTTTCTTAAGCCCTTTTAAAGTTAGTATTTCACCGGCTGAAAGATTTTTCTCGTTGCGATAAAGAAAATCAAATCCGATATTGTTAATCAAACATTCAATAAAGGAATAAAACGTTAACACCGATAAACGGCTGTAGTTCGCGACTTCATATTTAATATCTGTTACATCACTATCAATAGTGGACATTCCGGCACCATTGACATCTCATTCCGGAGATGCTTTACAGGTAATTCCGAAACACTTCGACCAGGTTAACCAACTGCCTATTAGATGTATTTTTCCTTGTCGCCAAAACAAATCGTTGCTCTAAAGCGCACGGAATGGATGGTCAAGCCTTCCCGGAATATCCAATATGAAACAAGAATGATTTATTTGCTTTTATCGGATGTAGCAACCTCAATGGATCGGGTAAACTTGCGAACGAATTGACTTGTGCAGAACCGCATTTGCGAAGGTTCTCAAGACAAAGCGGATAAATGAAAATCCTTCTGATTATTAGCTGAAAATAATCAGCCCAAAAAAGGTTAAATTAGCGTTTTAAAATAACATGCTCGATAATTTCTTCAATAAACTATCAAAAGGTATAACACTAACAGAAGCTGACAAAGCAATTTTCAGACAGCATGTTACCATAAAGAAATTAAGAAAACATCAATATTTTTTGCAGGAAGGAGAAATTTGCAAATCGGTGGCATTTGTTAATAAAGGCGTGCTCCGCTCTTATCTTGTTGATGAAAAAAACAACGAACGAATTATTCAATTTGCGCCGGAGGGATGGTTTATTTCTGATATATCCAGTTTTATAACTGAAGATAAATCTAATTTGAATATTGATGCATTAGAAGATACTGAATTGATATTAATGAGCAAAGCTGCGCACGTATATCTGGAGACTGCTATTCCCGAATTTTTCAAATTTAATTATGCTCAGTATCGCGGTGCATATATAGCGCTGCAGAAAAGGTTGATAGATATGTTCACGCTATCAACCGAACAAAAATACACCAAACTGCTAAGTATTTATCCGGATATTATGCAGCGCGTCCCGCAACATATGGTCGCCTCTTATCTGGGGTTAACACCGGAAACGTTAAGCCGTGTGAGAAAAAAGCTCTTCGTAAAAAAAGACTAAAATAATATTGATTCATTGATTTGAATCAATATTATTTCTTGATTCAAATCAATACATCGGATGGGAATCCGCTCTATTTTTATCCCGAAGGTTCCTGTCGTCAAATTAAGCATTCGAATGAAAATTTGGCGCCCTCAAGTTTTCATTTAACTAAATTCAAACCAATTATTAAACATGAAGAAATTATTATTATTTGCAGTTACACTGCTTCTACAAACGTCTTTATTTGCCCAAACGACCACATGGAAAAATGATAAAATGCATTCCAAACTTAAGTTTACCGTTACCCATCATTTGCTTTCGGATGTAGATGGTTTGTTCAAAAAATTTGATGTGACCATAACTACGACGAAGCCCGATTTCAGCGATGCTGTTTTTGAACTTTCCGCAGATGTGTCGTCAATCAACACGGAAGTTGAAATGCGCGATAATGATCTGAGAAGTGCTAACTTTTTTGATGCTGCGAAATACCCGGCTATCACGTTCAAAAGTTCATCAATAAAGGCAGACGGAACGAACAAGTATAAGCTTACCGGCAACCTGACCATGCATGGTGTTACAAAACCCGTAACGATGGATCTTTGGTATCGCGGAACAAAAGAGAACCCAAATAGCAAGAAAAACGATGCCGGTTTTAAATTACGGGGTACATTAAAGCGTTCAGACTTTAATATTGGTTCAGGCACTCCTGTCATACTCGTAAGCGACGAAGTAGAAATTGAAGCTGACGGCGAGTTTGCAAAAGCCAATTGATAATTCCGATCAAGCAACTTTCATCAGCATTGAATAATTGATGCATACCAATTATTCAATCCAACCTGTCGTTCTTCTTAAACTATAATATGATGAAAAAATACATCACTGCCATTGCAGTTGTTTTAACTACCCTTATCACCAACCGGGCTTTTGCACAGTTACCCGTAATACCTCTTGCAAATCAAAAATCCTTGTTACAAAGCAACGACCCTAAGCTTGCGACTAATAAAAAGCTCGTGTATGATTGCTGGCGGGAAGTGCTGGAAGCGGGGCATCTTGAGCTGGCAGATAAATATCTTGCCGAAAGCTATATGCAGCATAATCCAAATGTTCCAACCGGACGAAAAGGATTTGTTGAGTTATTTTCAAAATTTGCGAAACCTCAACCAATTGTGGATACTATAAAAGCCCCGGTGGTTGCCATTGTTGCGGAAGGTGATCTGGTCGTGATAAGCTTTGCCGCGAAATTGCCAGACCCAACAGACAGCACGAAAACCTACACCACAACCTGGTGTGACATGTTTCGGATTGAAAACGGAAAGCTTGCAGAACATTGGGATGGGGCGCAAAAAACAAAGAATTAATACAGCGTTGTTCTCCTGGTTCAAATCCTGACGGATCCGGGTGACCGAAATAGAGAAGAACGTTTACATCAGGCCAAATAATGAACTGATGTCAAACATTTCTTGAAATACCATTTAATACAAAGTTATGTATATGTCAAGCAGAAGAAAATTCTTAGGGCAGTTGTCACTTGTTACCGCTGCAATTACTCTCCCTAAATTTGCCAGTTCTTCAGTTCAGGCTGAAGATGGTTTCGTAATAGCTGAAGTTTCTGAGGGCAAGCTTAGGGGCATCAGAAAAGATGGGGTTTGTTTATTCAAAGGTGTTCCTTACGCCGGAAGCCTCTCGGGTGACAGGCGGTTTAAAAGACCGGCAAAACTGGAGCCCTGGCAGGGTGTCAGGGATGCGTTGGAGTTTGGACCACCCGCCATTCAGGGCGATACTTTCAATCCGTCCTCACGGGAGGACTGCTTATTTCTTAATATCTGGACACCAGCTAATGACGGCAAAAGGCGACCGGTAATGGTCTATAACCATGGCGGCGGCTTTTCCAACGGCTCCGGCGCGGCACCTGGTCAGGATGGTACAAACCTGGCAAAATTCTTCGATGTTGTAGTTGTAGAAACAAACCACCGGTTAGGGCTGATGGCCTTTCTGTATCTGGAAGATATTGCAGGTCCGGAATATGCCGGTTCTGGTAATAATGGCCTTCTGGATATTGTCGACGGCTTAAAATGGGTGAAAAAGAACATTGCAGCTTTTGGGGGCGACCCTGATAATGTGATGATCTGGGGAGAATCAGGCGGCGGTGCAAAAACAAGCTGTTTGTATGCTATGCCGGCAGCAGCACCTTATTTTAATAAGGCTTCTATCGAAAGC
>NZ_JBFUKF010000081.1:0-16985 GCF_056400985.1 Mucilaginibacter sp. P4_G9
ACGGTATCGGAAGTTATAATTTAACAAAAGATATCTAACTGAAATTGCAAAAAACTAAAAAAATTAGCATAATTAAATAACATACCAGAATAACAAGCTTATAACGCAATAAATGAGAAACTTACAATATGTTATTTAAGCAAATAATACATTATTAACATCAGCGCCAATTGCAATTACAAAGTGTACCGAACCAAAAAATGAGAGTTTAAATTAAATGCGGGCAATTGCCCGGTTTGTATACAGCAAATAAAAATGAGGGGGGAAATTTTGATTCTCGTCAAAGAAAAACCAGGCAGATTTTTGAGTTTTAAAATTACGGGGAGGAGAATATAATACCGGGCTTATGGCGATTTGCAGAAAAAATTATTTTTAAGAAACTGAGATAAAAATCCGGCCACCCCTCTTCAATTATTTTCGCGCTCCAAAAAAGAGTCTGATTACATGAGCATAATTTCAAATGATTTTAACAAGATGATTTAATCCGGCATCGGATTAAATCCGAAGTTTAAAATCCGGATACCAAAATCAAAATAAATCCGGGTTCCAAAACCCGGATTCCGAAATCACTCAAAACCATTTTTAATAAACATTTAAAAACCGCATATTGTATTAACTGTTAAATCAAATCACCATGAGCATAAAAACCATCACCATAATCATCATCACAATTTTGCTTACAACAGCGTTCGTCCAAAATACCGACGAGGTTACATTTGCATTTTTGTTCATGAATTTCAGAATCTCCAAACTAACCATAATGATCACGATGACAGTGATCGGATTTATTTTAGGCTTCCTGGTTGGTCGCCCCAAAAAGGCCAAATATGATATCGGCGGTTATCATGACAACATTCACAACAAAGAAGACAACAATACACTAAGTGACGAAGACAGAGACTACATCAGCTAACACTATGGAAAACAAAATCGGATTTATCGGCCTTGGCAACATGGGTACCCCGATGGCCAAAAACCTCATCAGCGCAGGCTACCATTTACAGGTTTACAACCGCACCCTTTCAAAAGCCGACGAGCTGGGCACGGCCCACATCACCAAATGCCAAACCCCGGCCGATGCCGCTGCCGGCGTACCCATTGTGGTGAGCATGCTATCAGAAGATGAGGCGCTGCGAGAATCGGTTACAGGCGACGACGGAATTTTAAAAACGCTACAGCCCAATGCTGTGCACATATCCATGAGCACCATCTCGCCGGACACCGCTGAGCAACTGGCAAAGGCGCATAAAGAAACTGGCAGCTATTACCTCGCCGCGCCGGTATTCGGCAGGCCTGAAGCCGCGGCGGCCAGGAAACTTTTTATCTGCGTATCCGGCGATCAGTTTTCAAAAGAAGCAGCCAAACCGGTGCTTGATTGCCTGGGGCAGGGCATATTTGATTTTGGTGAAAATGTTGGCAACGCCAACGTATTGAAAATAGCCGGCAACTTCATGATCATGGCCTCGATGGAAATGATGGCAGAGGCCTTTACCCTTGCCGAAAAGAACGGCCTTGACCGTGTACAGGTAGCCAATTTTTTTGGATCAACATTGTTCAACGCCCCCGTTTACCAAAACTATGGGAGGCTTATTGCCAACAAGCAATATGAGCCGGTAGGCTTCAAGGCAAAATTAGGCTATAAGGACGCGCGCCTGGCATTTAAACTATCGCAGACAAGCGAGACACCCATGCCGCTCGTAAACGCCGTACACAGCCGCTTATTGACCGCCATTGCAAAAGGCCTTGGCGACAGGGATTGGGTAGAAGGTTTCGGCAGAGGTGTGAGTGAGGATGCGGGTGTTTGATTTCGATTTCGGAATTGGGATTTTCGATTTCGGATTTATTTTGATTTGGAGATTGAAAGATTCGTCAAATCAAAAAATAAAAACTCCAAAATCGTAATTCCCAAATCCGAATTACAAATAGAATACCTGGTTTGAGGATTCTAAATATTTAACATCCGGCGTTTCACTGAATATCCCAAACACCGATGCTCCGCTCCCGCTCATGCTGGCGTAAATAGCGCCGGCCTGGTAAAGGGCTGCCTTAACACCACGGATCTCTGCGTGATTTTTGAAGATTGAAATTTCGAAATCATTTTTGATATGCTTCTTCCATTCGGTTATCGGCTCGCTGATCAGCTCCAGTAAAGAGTCTTTTACCGGGGCTGGTTTTATCCCGCCGAAAGCTTCGGAAGTGGAGATATGAATATCGGGCATTACCAATACAATTTTGTAGGCCGACAGATCGAGTTTAACAGGCTCAAATTCATCGCCCTTTTCAAAAGCATAAACAGGTTTGTTTTCGATAAAGAAAGCACAGTCGGCGCCAAGGCGGCGGGCATAGCCGGTCATCTCATCAATGGACAAATCAAGTTTAAACTCTTCATTCATCAGCCTGATAAAAAATGCGGCATTGGCAGATCCACCGCCCAGGCCTGCACCTATCGGAATATTTTTGTGCAGATGGATATTTACGGGTGGCAGGTCAAAATCCTTTTTCAACATGTGGTAGCCTTTAATACAAAGATTATCCTCTACCCTGCCCGGTATGCCAAGGCCCGATGAAGTAAAGTTCAGCTTGTCGCCCGCTACCACTTCCAGCGCATCTTTTAAGTTGATGGGATAAAAAATGGTTTCGAGATTATGATAACCATCAGGGCGACGTTCGGTAATATTGAGGCCAATGTTTATTTTTGCATTTGGAAAAAGGATCATAATAAAAAACTAACACTGCTTGTATTTTTACACATCTGTTAGGATACCAAAATTAGATTATTTTTCTTTGTTCCGAAATCGTTCATTGGTTCACTGGTTCATTGGTCTCTTCTTACCCTGATCAATCCAACTACTCACCCAATCAACCATTCACTTAATCAACCAACAAAATGAAACAGTATCTCGATCTGATGAAACATGTGATGGAAAACGGCGCGCAAAAGCACGACAGGACAGGAACCGGTACCGTAAGTGTGTTTGGCTACCAGATGCGTTTCAATCTGAAAGATGGTTTCCCGATGGTGACCACCAAAAAGCTGCACCTCAAATCAATCATCCATGAGCTGATATGGTTTTTGAGCGGCGATACCAACATCAGCTACCTCAAAGAAAATGGCGTACGCATCTGGGACGAATGGGCTGATGCCGAAGGCAACCTCGGTCCGGTTTACGGATACCAGTGGCGCAGCTGGCCAAAACCTGATGGCGGCCACATCGATCAGATAACCCAGGTGGTTAACCAGATTAAAAACAACCCCGACTCGCGCCGCATGATTGTATCTGCATGGAACGTTGCCGATGTAAACCAAATGGCCCTGCCGCCCTGCCATAGCTTGTTTCAGTTTTATGTGGAGCCTCCTGACCCGCTGAAGGGAGAACTGAAGGGCAAGTTGTCTTGTCAGTTATATCAGCGTAGTGCGGATATATTTTTGGGTGTGCCTTTCAACATCGCATCATACGCGCTGCTTACCATGATGATGGCCCAGGTATGCGACCTGGACTACGGCGACTTTATCCACACCTTTGGCGATGCCCACCTATACAACAACCATATGGACCAGGCCAACCTGCAACTAAGCCGCGAGCCGAGGCCGCTGCCAACCATGAAGATTAACCCCGAGGTAAAAGACATCTTCACGTTTAAGTTCGAAGATTTCACTTTAGAGAACTATGATCCATGGCCGCATATTAAAGCAACTGTGGCGGTATAGTTGTTGTTGTTATTTTAAAATTTTGTAAATTTGATTATGACCTCTGTCCAGATAAAAAACGAAATACAAAAAGTACTTGACCAGGTACCCGAAACCGTGTTGCAGGATATTTTAGATTTTGTAAAAGAATTGCAGATACAATCACCCGGGCAGGTAAAACTCGCCAATAATTTACGAAAGATCCTTTCTGAAGATAAAAGTTTATTGCAAAGGCTTGCTCAATGATCGATTTTCAAACAACCCTGCAAATTCACAATATTTTAATTGAAAAATTTGGAGGCATTAAAGGAATAAGAGACCAGGGAGGATTAGAAGCTGCAATAGCGCGTCCACTGGCAACATTTGATGGTCAGGATCTGTATCCCGAAGCCATCGATAAAGCCGCTGCTGTTTTTGAAAGCATCATCATTAATCATCCTTTTCTTGATGGCAATAAACGAACCGCTTATACCTTACTCAGGTTAACTCTTCTTGAAAATGGATTGGATATTATTGCTTCTGAAGATGAAAAATACGACATGACAATTTCCGCCAGCAAGGGAGAATTGAATTTTGACGGTATAAAATTGTGGCTATCTGAAAAAATAACAGGATGACTTGCTTCAAACTAATGTATAAATCGGAATTTTCGGAATTAAAGAATTATCAAAATTCACTAATCTTACAAAACAAACTCCACGCGTCATTGCGAGGCACGAAGCAATCCCCGATAAGCAGATCCGCTCCGTATAGTTAGGGATTGCTTCGTGCCTCGCAATGACGGTTTACGTGTGAAAAATTCCGGTTCAGATAAACCGGTTCAGACAATAAACAACAATGACAACATCAATCATCGTAGCCATCGCCAAAAATAACGCCATTGGTAAAGACAATAAATTACTCTGGTACCTGCCTAATGATTTAAAGCATTTTAAGGACGTAACCACCGGCCATACAGTGATCATGGGGCGCAAAACCTTTGATTCGGTTGGTAAACCCCTGCCAAAGCGCCGCAATATCGTGGTAACACGGCAGCCAATTACTATAGAGGGTTGCGAGGTAGTTAGCTCCATTGAAGCTGCTTTAGCGCTTTGTGCCGGTGAGGAAGAAGTGTTCATTGTTGGCGGCGCCGAGATTTACAGGCAAGCTTTACATTTAACAAACCGCATCTACCTGACGCGGGTTGACCAGGACTTTGATGGCGATACTTTTTTCCCCCAACTTAACCCAAACGAGTGGGAGGAAAAAGAACGGGAAGATTTTGAACCGGATGAAAAAAATAAATACCGCTATTCGTTTATTACGCTCGAGCGGAGCTAACATTTTTTGTCATCAATTTGTTTTAATTTAAAATTTTGTGCTTGCGAAATTTTATTAGATTTGCCGTCTTATTAAAAATAGCTTATAAACTAATTAATTACATATTACAAATTCGATGCAAGGTAAAGGGGTTATTAAATTTTTCGCCATTCTGCTGGCAGTTGTATGCTTATACCAGCTGTCATTTACATGGGTGGCCCAAAAAGTTGAGAGTGATGCCAAGGCATACGCAAAGGGAAGCACAGATAAAGAAAAGGCTTACCTGGACTCAATGTCTACACAACCGGTATATCCGTTATTTAAACACACTTATGCTTACGTAAAGCAAAGGGAACTTGCACTGGGTCTCGACCTTAAAGGTGGTATGAACGTTACCATGCAAATTCAACTTGACGAGCTGGTAAAGAAAATCTCAAACAACAACCCGGATGTTGTATTCAACCAGGCTTTGGCAAATGCCGACAAATTACAGGCAGATGCAAAAACCAGTCAGAAAGATTACATCGCGTTATTTGTAAGCGAGTATGAGAAACTAAACCCTGATGGTAAACTGGCGGCTATCTTTTCAACAAAAGACAACCAGGATCACTTAAAGTTCAACGCATCAAACAGCGAAGTTGAATCTTATTTGAAAGATCTGGCCAATACCGCGGTAAAACAATCATTCACGGTATTAAACACCCGTATCAACCAGTTTGGTGTAACCCAGCCCAACATTCAGTTGGAGGCAAGCTCAAACCGTATCCTGGTTGAGCTTCCTGGTGTTAAAGAACCAGATCGTGTTCGTAAATTATTATCAGGATCGGCAAAGCTGGAGTTTTATCAAACTTTTGATAACACTGAAGTTTACCAGTACCTTGGTAGTATTGATAACCTGTTTGCTGCTAAAAACAAAACAGTAAAAGCCGATTCGTCAAAAGCTAAAGCAACAGCTGCAGCTACGCCGGCTAAAACTGATACCGCTGCCAAAGCAGGATCGTTATTAAGCAAGGTTCAAAAAAATGCAGAAAAAGACACTTCGGCTGCAGCCTTAAGCAGCAAATCGCAACAGGCAGCATTACACCCATTGTTTGCGGTGCTTGAGCCAAACGTTGGCCGCGACCAAAGTGGTCAGCCACAATTAGGCCAGGGCCCGGTTGTTGGTTATGCGGCTTTAAAAGATACTGCTAAGGTTAATTCATACCTGCACAGCAATCTTGTAAAATCGGTTATACCGCGTAACATGAAATTCCTTTGGGATGTAAAACCCTTAAAGGATGCCAAAACTAAAGCATTTGCATTATACGCCATAAAATTGAGCGGCGCCGAAAACGGCCCGGTACTTTCGGGTGATGTAATTAACGATGCCCGCGCGGATGTAAATCAAAAAGGAAGCCCTGAGGTTGTAATGATCATGAACTCAGAAGGCGCTCAAAAATGGCGTACAATTACTGCCGAGGCAGCAGCTGCAACCAACAAAAGAGCTATCGCTATTGTTCTTGATGATAACGTATACTCTGCTCCTAACGTTCAAAACGAAATTTCTGGCGGTGTATCTTCAATTGAAGGCAGCTTTACGCAGGAAGATACAAGGGATTTAGCCAATGTGTTAAAGGCTGGTCGTTTACCTGCTCCGGCCCACATCGTATCCGAAGAAGTTGTCGGGCCATCCTTAGGCCAGGAAGCAATCAACGCGGGTGTTACTTCATGTATCCTGGGTTTAGTTGTGGTACTCATATTCATGGTTGCTTATTACAACCGTGCAGGTACTGTAGCGGTGGTTGCGGTAATTATTAACATCTTTTTCCTGATGGGGGTTTTAACCAGCTTAGGCGCGGTATTAACCTTGCCGGGTATGGCTGGTATAGTGCTCACCCTGGGTATTGCGGTTGATGCCAACGTATTGGTATATGAGCGCGTGCGAGAAGAACTTGCCTTAGGTAAATCATTAAAGATAGCCGTAGCCGATGGTTTTAAACACGCGTTACCTTCAATCCTGGATTCACAGATAAGTACCTTCTTAACTGGTTTAATCCTGTTCATTTTCGGATCCGGCCCGATACAAGGTTTCGCAACTACATTGATGATCGGTATCATTACTTCATTGTTCTGTTCATTACTGATCTCAAGGGTTATATTTGAGTGGATGCTTGCAAAAGGCTGGGATGTTAAATTCAGTAACCCATGGAGTTCACACACCTTTAAAAATGCAAACTATGCGTTCGTAAAAAACCGTTTCAAGTTTTACATTTTCTCTGGGTTGTTTATCACTGCCGGCTTAATATCAATTTTTGTCCGCGGGTTTAGTTATGGTGTTGATTTTGAAGGCGGCCGTAACTATATCGTTAAGTTCCCTAACAAAACAGTTACCACCGGTAAGATCCATGATGCTATTGATGCAACTTTAGGTCGTGGTACCGAGGTTAAAACATTGGGTACTGATAAAATGAGTATCACTACCAACTACCTGATTAAAGAAAACACTACAGCAGCCGATGCTAAAGTAAGAAGTACGCTTGTTGAGGCTTTGGGGACTAAAGCAGAAACTAAAATTGCCGATAGTGATATTTTAGGTGGAGCTAAAGTAAGCGCAACAATTGCCGATGAGTTAAAAACCTCGGCTGTTTATACCGTGTTGTTTGCCATATTTGTAATCTCTGCATATATCCTTATTCGTTTCCGCAAATGGCAGTTTAGCTTAGGTGCAATGGTCGCTACAGCGCATGATGCCCTGTTGGTACTTTCGTTCTTCTCATTATTCAGGGGAATATTACCTTTCTCACTGGATATCGACCAGGCGTTCATCGCGGCTATCCTAACGGTTATCGGTTACTCTATTAATGATACCGTGGTAGTGTTTGATAGGATCCGTGAGTTTCTTGAGCACCAATCAAAAGATGAAAAACAGGAAGAGGTTATTAACCGCGCTATCAACAGCACATTAAGCCGTACCATTATCACTGCCTTAACTGTGATATTTGTATTGATCGTATTGTTCATATTTGGTGGCGATGTGATCAAAGGCTTCTCGTTCGCGTTATTAATCGGTGTTATTTTCGGTACATACTCATCTATCTGCGTAGCAACACCTGTGATAGTTGACTTTGGAAAAAAACATCTTAAATAAAATAATTTGAATTATTAAAAGGCTCCAAAGAACATTTGGAGCCTTTTTTGTTTTAAAGAAGGCACCTCGCTGCCCTCACCAAAGGTATTGCGTGTGTATACAACTTTTTAATAAAATAAAATTGTCATTTCGAACGAACCGGGTGGGGATGAGCGCTGGAGTGAGGAGAAATCTTCGGCGATATGCTATGCAACTATGCATGGTTTAGAGCAGGGCGTATAAGATTTCTCACTCGTACCTCGTTTCGAAATGACAATCGGTTTTATTAATTAAAAAAAGATCCCGAAGATGTGTAAACGCAGTAACTCCAAAATGGAGGTTCCTGATTGCCAATTGGGTACGCTTTAAAACAAGCCGATGGATGGGGTTGCAAATATTTTATAATGAGGTATAATTGCATTGTAAAATGAAATATAAAATACTGCCAAAAACTGTCATCGGCACAGGTATTGTACTATAATAGAAGGCAGAGGCGTATATTTGCGCCTGATAGGCAATTACTGCAACGCAATACGCATCTCTGCATCATCACTAATAATCTGTATATGAACAAATCAGATAGCTCAAAATTCCCTTTAGTAGTTATAATTGGCGGCGGCTTCGGCGGCCTGCAGGTAGCTAAAAAGCTGGAAAATAAACCCGTTGACGTTTTAATGCTCGATAAGCATAATTACCACACCTTTCAGCCGCTGCTGTACCAGGTGGCAATGGGCAGTATCGAAGCCGAGTCGATTGCCTTTTCCTTGCGGAAGAACTTCGCAGGTCAAAAAAACTTTCGTTTCCGGATTGCCGAAGTGTTAAAAATAAATCCCGAAAGCAATACTTTAGATACTACCATAGGCGAAATAGCCTATGATTACCTTGTGATAGCTACGGGATCAACTACCAACTTTTTCGGCAACAAAGAGATCGAGCATTTTTCAATGCCGATGAAATCCATCCCCGAAGCACTGAATCTGCGGTATTCTGTTTTGCAAAATATTGAAGAGGCCCTGCTAAAACCGAACAAGGAAGAGCGGGAAGCCCTGCTTACGTTTGTATTGGTGGGTGCCGGGCCAACCGGCGTTGAGCTTTCGGGCTCGTTAGCCGAACTGCGCAACCACATCCTGACCAAGGATTATCCCGAGCTTAAAAAGGAAGAAATGAAGGTATACCTGGTAGATTTTTTGCCAAAGGTGCTGGGACCGTTTTCTGATCAGGCTTCAAAAGCAGCTAAACAATTCCTGGATAGTATGGGTGTTGAAGTGCTGTTAGGTGTAAAAGTTGAAAGTTATGATGGCAATGAAATAAAATTTGAAGGCGGTAAAACCATCCGTACCAACAATGTTATCTGGAGCGCCGGTGTTATGGGCGTGGTACCCGAAGGTATAGATAAAGGAAATATTGAACGGGGAAACAGGATAAGAGTTGATAGTATTTGCCGTGTTGTTGGCAGTACCAATATTTTCGCCATTGGCGATGTGGCCGCCATGATCACTGATGAAACACCTAAAGGCCATCCCGGCGTAGCACAGGTGGCTATTCAGATGGGTGTACATGTGGCAAAAAGTATTGTACAGCTTATCAATCATGAGCCAACGGCTCCTTTTAAATATTTTGATAAAGGCTCATTGGCAACCATCGGCCGTAACAAAGCTGTTGCCGATTTGGGCAGGATCAGATTCCAGGGATTTTTTGCCTGGCTGGTGTGGATGTTTGTGCACCTGATATCGCTTTTAGGCGGGCGTAACAAAGTGATTGTATTTATAAACTGGGTATTTAGCTATGTTAACTATAATGGCGGCACAAGGCTCATTATCCGTAAGTTTGAACGTGAAGGCCTCACCGATGAGCAGCATTTGCCGGAGACGGTGAATTGAGGTGCGGGTTGCGCGGGTCGGGAAGCGGGTTGCGGGTTACGGGTAAAAACTTTAATCTTGTATTAAATTAACCGATAAGGTTGTACCCGCAACACGCTCCACACAACACGAACCTGAAATGACTATAAAAATAACCGAATGCCCCCGCGATGCCATGCAGGGAATAGTGCATTTTATACCTACTGATGTAAAAGCTGCTTATATTAACCTGCTTTTACAGGTGGGGTTTGATACAATAGACTTTGGGAGTTTTGTATCGGCCAAAGCCATACCGCAGTTGCAGGATACCGCCGGGGTTTTAAGTAAACTGGATTTAAGCAATACCCGGTCAAAACTGCTTGCCATAGTTGCCAATTACCGCGGGGCTGAAGAAGCTGTAAAGCACCCCGAAATTACTTATTTAGGCTATCCGTTTTCGATATCCGAAACTTTTCAGCTTCGTAATACCAACACCACCCTGCCACAGGCATTTGATAACGTGAAGCGCATGCAGGAACTGAGTATGGCCAATAATAAAAAACTGCTGGTTTACCTTTCCATGGGTTTTGGTAACCCCTACGGCGACGAGTGGAACACCGCCATTATTCATGAATGGACTGATAAATTAGTGAACGAAGGCATTCACAACATCGCTTTAGCCGATACCATTGGCATTGCTGATGCTGCACAGATCAGCAGTATTTACCCCGACCTCTGCAGGCAGTTTCCTCAAACGGAATTTGGCATTCACCTGCACAGCACCCCGGATACCTGGCAACCCAAAATAGCAGCGGCTTATCAAAGCGGCTGCAAACGTTTTGATACTGCATTAAAAGGCTACGGCGGCTGCCCAATGGCCACAGACGACCTTACAGGCAACATAGCCACAGAAAGCCTTATTGATTACCTTAAATCCCAAAACGAGCTCCTGGGGCTTAATTTTGATAAATTACAGGAAGCGCTGGACTATTCGGGCAAAGTGTTTTTGTAGATACTGCTTAAGATATGCAGATTTCAGATGAAAAAATCCCAATAAATTTATTAGCGGGAGCTTAAAAACACACGTCATTGCTTCGTTCCTTATAATGACGAACTTACAAGTCACTGATTATCAGTTCTATTTTTTAATATAATCTATGTCATTGCGAGGAACGAAGCAATCGCATGCTATACAGGGTGGACCTGCACAGTTCGCGATTGCCGCGCTGCGCTCGCAATGACATGGGTGTTGTGAGGCCCTCACCTGCACCTCTGAAACGGCGAAGCACTCAACGTAGTTAATCTGCACATTTGAAATCTGCATATCTACATATCTGCACACCTACCGCACAACCGCTTTCTTTATTTTTGAAACTTTAGCCTTAACGGATTTATCAAAATTTTCCATAACCAATACGGATGCACCAATCAATTCGGCATCAAAACCAAGTTCGGATACCAGCAGCTCTGTACCGGCCGAAAGTCTTGGGATGCAATATTTATGAATAGCCTGTTGTATAGGTGCCATTAGTATTTTGGCAACCTTTGCGCCCCTGCCGCTTAATACAATAATGGCCGGGTTCATGATATGCACCAGGATGGCCAGGGCCTTCCCTATTTTGTAACCCGCATCTGATAATAACTCAATAGCAAACTGATCGCCGTTGTTGGCAGCTTCCAGCATAGCATCACCCATAAGTTTGGAGTGATCGTTGCTATTGTATTTTAAACTGGTAATGCGGCCTTGTTTAATACCGGCAACAGCCTTTTGGGCCACTACCAGTAACGATGCTTCTGCCTCCAGGCAACCGCGTTTACCACACTCGCAAAGTGATCCATCCTCAGATACAGGAATATGGCTCAACTCGCCTGCAAAACCATTATGTCCTCTAAACAGCTTCCCGTTCACAATCATTCCCAAACCTATTCCCCAACCCAGGTTAATAACCATTACCTCTTTTTGGGCTTTGGCAATACCAAACTTTTGTTCGGCAAGAGCTATCAAACTCGAGTCGTTATCAATATAAGTATCTATCCCTGTTTTGTCGGTAAAGTACTCAGTAAGGCTTTGTCCGCCGGCATCAAGATATGTATAATTTATACCCTCTGTAACGTTTACAAAGCCAGGCATTCCAATGCCTATCCCGGCAATTTTTTCCTTAGGGATACCGGTTTGTTTAATATAACCGTTGATTTCTTCGGTCAATTTACTTAACGCCTCATCATTATTCAGCAGCTTCAGCTCAAAAGTAAGCATATCCGCTACCGGGCTGTTGAGCAGATCAAAAAGCTGGATACGTGCGGTAAGCTGATCGAGCGCAATTGCCAGTATGTACATGGCATTGGCTTTTACCGAATACATCAGCGGCCTGCGACCACCACTTGACGGGGCATAACCATCCTCAACCACGAAACCTTCGTGCATCAGTTCATTAATAGCTTTAGCTATTGATGGAATACTTTTATCAAATAACTCGCTCAATCCCGCACATGACATCGCTTTATTAAAATAAAGCTTCTTGATGATCATATTTTTTAGCTGACTGCCCCTCACACCTTTATTTTCGGGTTCCATTCAATAATTAATAGTAATGTTTTTAAAAGACTAAGCCTAAGTGTTTAAAGTTTATAAAATTATAAATAAAGTAACGATAGTGCAACTGTAAATATTACAGTTAGTAAAATTGATTAATTGACAAAAATAATCAAATGAAATAAAATGAGCGGATGATAGGTAAATAATTTAAGGAGTGGCATTTACTGGAGACTGTATGAGGATAGAGCCGTTACAGATTAATACAAAAACAATAAGTATCGCCCCCAGGGAAATCGCTTTAGTTATTAATTTCCCTTTGCATAAACATCCAGCGCTGGCCTTCCAGGTCGGCAGCGCGGTAGCGGGCACCGGGGTAACCTTCTTCCAATTCAGATAAAATGACTGCACCATTGCTTTTTGAATGTTCATAATGTTGTTTTACATCATCTACATAAACCAACACACCATTAATTATGTAGGGTGCCCTGTAGGCTTTGGCTGCGATAGCGCAATTTTGTGCATGGTGTTTGGGGCTTTGGTAATCAGGCGTAGGTTCGGCCAGCATAACTACACTGTCGCTCATGGCAATCTCACCATGACTTAGGCGGCCCCGCTCATCGGTCATCCGGGTTATTTCGGTAAAGCCAAATACGGCACAAAGCCATTCCATAGCGGCTATACCATCCTCGTAAGCCAGCATTGGTATTATCTGTTGGTTTGATGTACTCATTATGTTAGATCAGGTTTATTTTTCTTCATTTCCCTGGTTTTTTCTCAATTTTTCTTCATTTTCCTGAGATTTTCCAGATTAAGAATCGCTTAAAACCAACGTTTTTACCCTATGGGGTATTCTAATTAAACTAATTAGTGTAAAATAGCAATAGCGTTAGCCGGCTGCATTTTGGCATTAAAAACACCCATAATTTATGATGATTGCCAATTATTTAAAAAACGCAAATAGCTGATAATCAAAGCAAATGGCGTTCCACCCAATGTTTTTAACAAAGCTTAAAGCATTGACTATCAGCACAAATAGCGTTCCACACCGTTCGGGGCGTACCAGGCGTTTCAATGGAACGCCGGATCAGACCGGGCTAAATAAAGTGCGAAGAGAATAAACGTAAACAGCTCCTCGCTTTTTGCATTCTCCCTACTCTACTTCAAACTCTTTCTTCAGCTTTATATCCTCCGATGAGCTGCCTATCATCACCATAAACTTACCGGGTTCAACGGTCCAGTTCATATCCTTGTCCAACAGGGCCAGGTCGTCGGGATGCAGGGTGAATTGTACCGTCTTTTTTTCGCCGGGTTTAAGGTTAATGCGTTCGAAACCACGTAGATCGTATTCATAGGTGGTTACGCTGCTTACTTCATCCTTCAGGTACAGTTGTACCACCTCATCACCCACCCGTGCACCCGTGTTGGTCACATCTACACTTACCTTTACATCACCCTGGGCGTTCTCTTTTTCGGGCGACACTACCAGGTTACTGTATTCAAATTTGGTATAGCTTAAACCGAAACCATAAGGGTATAAAGCGCCGTTAACACTGGTTTTACCCCAGCTGTTCTGGCCTTTTTGCCCGGCCTGCGAGTTGGGCTTAAACGGAAAGTTAAACTCAATTTGCCCGGTTGTTTTGGGGAAGGTAATAGGCAGTCTGCCGCCGGGATTATTATCGCCAAACAAGGTTTCGGCAATTACCTGCCCGCTTTGCACGCTTGGGAACCAGGCCTCCAGGATGGCAGGCACATATTTGTTTTCCCAGTTGATGGTAAGCGGCTGCCCGTTTATCATCACCATAACTACAGGTTTACCGGTAGCCTGTAAAGCCTGGATCAGCTTTAACTGGCGGCCAGGCAGGTTCAACCCTGTACGGGTAAGACTTTCACCCACCCTATCCACATCCTCGCCCACAACGGCTATAACTACGTCGGATAACTTTGCCTGGGCCACGGCAGAATCAATCCCGGCCTGTTCCTGCGCTGTAAGCGGTGTTTCGATGATCTCGCTTTCGGGCCAGGTAGCATCAATTATATCGCAGCCTTTAATGTAGTTTACCTTAACTCCTGCGCCAACATAGTTTTTAATGCCATCCAATACATTTGTCGCCGGGTTATGCGAGGGACCGTACCTGCTGGTGGCATAATTAGTCTCGGCAGCCAGCGGGCCGGTTACCAGTATGTTTTTAAGCCTGGTTTTATCCAGGGGCAATAAATCGCCTTCATTTTTTAACAACACCATAGACTCCCGGTTCATTTTAAGCGACATGGCCGCATCAGCAGCAGTATGAACAATCTTATCGGCAGCCTTAGGATCTTTCACATAAGGACTATCAAACAAACCCAGGCGGAATTTTACCCGCAACACATCACCAACCCTGGAGTCGATGATTTTCATCGAGAGCCTGTTTTCTTTGATCAGCTCGCGAAGCGGCAAAATAAAGGTTTGCGGCATGGTGAAATTGGTACGCACATTCAGACCGGCCTCAACCGCCTGTCTTACAGCTTCTTTGTAATCGGCTGCAACATGATGTTTGGAGTATAGGAATTCAACTGCCTCGCTATCGCTAACCACGTAGCCGTCAAAACCAAATTGCTGGCGCAGCAGTTGCGTTAAAAAGTAATAGCTGCCGGTTACGGGTACACCATCCCAATCATTATAGCTGCTCATAACGCCCATAGGGTGCGCCTCCTGTATTACCCGGCGAAAAGGGTACAAATATACCTGGTGCATTTCCCTCGGCGCCACATGCGGATCGGTACGGGCGCTGCCGTCGCGTCCGCCTTTAGGCACACTATACACCGCGAAGTGTTTCAGGGTTGAGGCAACCCCTTCTTCCTGGATCCCCAGAACCATTTGCTTGCCCAGTTCGGCAATGTGAAAAGGGTCTTCGCCATAGCACTCCACCACACGGCCCCAGCGCTGGTCGCGGGCGGGGTCGAGTATGGGCGCATAAACATTGGTATAACCCAAAGCTTTCGCCTCGCGGCCTACTGTCTGCCCGGCCTGGCGCACCAGTTGCTTATCAAACGTACTGCCTATACTTATAGGTGCCGGTAATGGCGTTGCCCGGTCGTGATTTAAGCCGTGAATCCCCTCGTTGGTAAAATCAACCGGTATACCCATACGGGTTTCTTCCACAAACCATTTCTGAATGGTATTGATAGCCGATGCATGTTTGCTGAAAGGAAATGAATATTGTGTTGGCGCAGCATCGGTATGCGAGGTAAGGTTATTTAATTCTTCATCGATGTTGGCAATTCCATCCTTCCAGATCTCGTTTTTCCAGTTGGATACAGGCATTTCGTCCTTCAAAACCCGCTTGTAGCCATACAGTGTGGCCATCTGGCAGGTTTTCTCCTCAACGTTCATCTGGCTGAGCAGATCGGCAACACGTTTATCAATAGGTTGGGACGGATCTTCGAACACATCCATTTTGCCATTTTTGTTAAAATCTATCCAGCCCTTATGGTAAATGTTTTTTTGTTGTGCCGATACCTGTAAAGCCAGCCCGGCTGCCAGTGCCGATACCATGCAAATGCGCGGCAGGTAATTCTTTGTTCTCATGTAGATGAATTGCGGTTAGTATTTCAAATATAGGAGAATATAATAATGCCGGAAATATATCACCAAGCTGTTACAATTAGAGGAAGTTAGCAGCTATCAGCCGCAAAAAAAGGAACATATGAATTAAAAAAACGCCTATTGCATTTACTATTAAATATTAATAAGTTAGCATTACTAAACCGCCCATATGTCTCCAAAACTTACGACACCTTTAATAATGTTACTCATTATACTTACAGGCTTTAAAAGCGTAGTTCATGACGAAGTGATAAATTATTATGGCATTCCCGAAGTTATTTCTTTCAACAAAACAGACTTCTCATTATCATGGAGCTCCCATCCCAATGATAATTATTACAAACAGGAATATTTGCCGCAGGGAGATATTGCAGACCGCTTTCACGATATGTTGTTAATTGATTTTATTATAACCGACCTCCCGGCTGAAACCGCAGCCAAAACACAGGTTGGTAATTTAATTGAAAGAAAAAAAACCGATGCTCTTTGCAACTACCAATTGGCAAAAAGCCCAGATGGGAATGAATACATACTTGATTTTGTAATGAGCGAAGGCAGTGGCGACAAACTCGACGTGGTTGAATGGAATGGCTATCATTATAAACCCTATACAGATAAAGCAGGCCACAAAGGAGTTTTATTATTCGGCATAAGTCACAGGGTTTATACAGACGAGATCATACCTTTCTTAAAATCATTAAGGAAATATAAGGGTGAGCAGCTAAATAAACTAATCGCCTACCCAATTCCAGAGATACAGGTTAAATAAGAGCCATCAATTTATCGTACCGGACATCCGGCCAAATTTAATGAAGCGGGGAGCCCAGTTGCTTCTTAAAAAACCCAACGGCCAACATATCCACCTTTCAATGAACCTGGTGCCTGTCCACTGATGCTTCGTCGGTAATATAAATGGGGGCTTCTTTTTTTAG
>NZ_JBFUKF010000082.1:0-16920 GCF_056400985.1 Mucilaginibacter sp. P4_G9
AGTTTAATACCAGTAAGGACGACTCGGTTTATGTTTTGGATCTGAAGATGAAGAATAATAAGGGATGGCATTTTGATTCTGATGACAATAAATCAAACCAGGCCAACATCAAGCTTAATCCAAACCCTATCTGGGATATTTATGTGGAAACAGGCGCAACAAAATTGGATTTTGATTTAACAAAATTTAAAATTAAAAGTGTAACTTTAAAGGGTGGAGCGGCATCATTTGATGTAAAGCTGGGTGCGCCATTAGCGACCACCAATGTTGAAGTGTCTACAGGAGTTTCAGAGGTTACCATCAGTGTGCCTAAGAATGCTGCCTGCAGTATAAATGCAAACACCGGCCTGTCATCTAATGAATTTGAAGGGTTTGACAAAAAGAATAATAACACCTATGAAACAGCAGGTTTTGATGCAGCAAAAAACAAAATATATATCCACATGAGCGGCGGAATATCTGATTTTAAAGTAAACAGGTATTAACCACCCCAACCGTTACCGGGACAATACTAACATATAGCCAAATTTTACCGCCCCATGAAAATGGGGCGTTTTTTTTATATATCATTCTAATGTGTCGATGTGGTAGTATACGAGTTTTTATTTAGTACCTGTTATGGTCCAGGGATTAACGATTTTTAAGCCATGTATTTTTTTGAAATCGCCAGCATCTCTCGAAATCAATGTAAGGCCTAAAACCTTAGCGCTTGCGGCAATAATAGCATCGGGAGTTTTTATTTTATGTTTTTTTCTGATTTGAATGGTTTGATCTATCGTTTCTTCTGAAAGTGGGATGATTAAGCAGGCATCAATGAAGTTATTTAACAGAATGTCAGTGTCAGTGGTGTTTTTAAATCCTAATACCTCAATTTTGGTCATGACGGAAATTATCGGCGAATCATTTATGATATTACTTAACTAAAGCATTCCTTCTTCTGGCAGTGCTGCGCTCAAGTAATCAATAATAGCATTGCTATCAATTAAATATCCCATTCTTTACGACTTTGCTTTATATGCTCCTGAAGTTTGGCGGCATCAGCAGCTGGTAATTTACCGGCAAATTTATCAGATAGCTTTTGTTTAGGGGAGGATGTATTTTTGAGCACTTTAATCAAATGTAGCTTTTCAAGCTCTTTAAGTAAATTGTAGGCATTTTGATTAGTTACTTCTATTAGTAATGTATCCATCTTTATATTTTGTAATCAAATTTACCAAAAAATAATCCAATACGCTAAATCATATATTTATGAAAGATTCAACTTGTAATTGGCGCTTTATGATTCTATAAGCAGGTGTTTTTTATATTATTTCAATTCCCACCTTCACCCTTTTGTAATTAATCCACTACAAAAAAGTTAATTATGTTAAATTCAAAACTATTACCGCAAAAAATAGGTTTAATTTACAGCTTAAATCAATGTCTATGAAAATAACATACTATATATTGGTAGCCTCCCTTTTTATTACTGCAACTGTGAATGCCCAGGATGTGCTGAAAGGGACGGTTTATGAAAAAGGCAAAAGTGATAAGCTGGCCAACGTTTTTGTGAAAGATATTAACAACAGGCAAATCACCATAACCGATAAGAACGGTAATTTCAGCATTCGTACCCTAACAGGTCATACACTAATATTTAATTCACCGGGTTATGTATCAGATACATTATATGTAACAGATTTACGGCCAAAGCGCGTGGAGATGATATCGCAAACTATATCATTGAGGCAGGTAAACGTTACTGCTACCCGCCCGGCTTTTGATCCGCGTAAAGAATACCCTGAAGTTTATACTAAAAGCAAGGTTTCTGTAATGTCGCCATCTACCTGGTTTAGTAAAGAGGGTAAGGATGCACGGCGATTAAAAAGATATTTTCAGCACGAGGAAGAAGAGCGGCAGATAGATGAAGCCTTTAATGTTGATTATGTAAAAAGTGTAGTTCCGCTGCGCGGTGCCGAACTGGAAAACTTCATGTCGCTTTACAGGCCAACTTATGCATTTCTTAAAAATAACAACGCGCCGTCGATGACAGCCTATATCAACGAATCCTACAAAAAATACCTGGCCTTGCCGGCTAATAAGCGGGTGTTACCCAAGCTAAGTGCCGCGCCTACGAGTTTGCAGTAGTTTCAGTTTACAAATATCAGATAGTAGTTGGTAAATAAATCCGAAATTGAACATCCGAACTTCCAAATCAAAATTAATCCACTTCCGCAGTTAAATCTCCCGTAATTATCTTTTGGTACAATAGCTCAATCTGGCTTTTCAGGATCCGGTCTTCGGAAAGCTCGGGCAGACTATTGATGTCGAAATATTTCACGTCAAGCACATCAAAGCCTTTGTTGAGGGTAGTTGAAATTGCTTTGCAGTAAAATACCATCTTATAAACATAAAAAGGCTGTGGTGGGTGAGGGTGCATTTTTTTATCGAATACCGCCAATAACCTGTCGGCAACAACATCAAGCCCTGTTTCTTCCTGGAATTCTTTAACGATAACTTCCTTCGCGCTGTACCCAACATCGGCCCAGCCGCCAGGTAAACTCCATTTGCCATCGGCACTTTCTTTAGCCAGTAATATTTTGTTTTCGGCATTTAATAACAGGCCACGTACATCAACCTTAACGGTTGGGTAATCATGCGGCATCGGGAAATTGAATTTTATATCGTCGCTACCCCAGCCGGTAACATTATCCAACATCCCTATGGCAATGTGTTGTAACTCGGTATAGCGCTCAATATCGTATTCGTTTTTGGCGTACAGCAAACCTACATCGGCAACAGAACGCAGGCGTGTAATGAGGGTTAAAAGTTCGGTGTTATTCATAGAAAACTGTCTAAAAAGAAATGCTAAGTCATCTTGAACTTGTTTCAGGATCCCTCTTGCAGAGTTTACAATATGTTGGCAACCTGTCCTGTGGGGGGGCGAAACAATCTCGGCATGACGTTCTCAATTCGGGGATTATACATCTGCACATCTGAAATTTGCACATCTGCACATCAAAAACCTATCCTCTCCCTAACAATTCATCCAGCTTGTTACGCTCGGTTTGCAGTTCGCGGGCCAGTTTCTTTTCTTTTTCGTTGGCTTTAGCCTTGTAGGCTTTGTATTCTTCGTCGAGCTCATTATACAGCTTAATGCGGTACTTGGCTTCACGACTGTTTGCGCCAGACCGGACTATTACAATGGCCGCAGTAAGGCCGAAAAAGATAACCAATCCCCACATTAATAAATTATAGGAGGCTTTAGTAAATGCGATGCCTAAAAGGTTTATTTCGTCGCGTTTGGCGTTAGATTCAGAAAGGGTTTGATCCTTGGTGGTTACATCGGTTTTAAGCGTAGCAATATCCCGTGTTTGTGCAGCCAGTTTGGTTTGAGCTTCTTTAAGTCTGCGGCGTTCTGTATTTAGGGTATCCTGCAGGTTTTTCCATAAGGCAGAAACCAACGGCTGCTGGTAATGGAATAATTTGGTCAAGAGGTATCGGTACTGCCCGTTCAGGCTTTTATCCTTTGCCAGTGCCGAGTCGGCAGCGGTTTCGCGGGGCTTGGTATATTGGGGCTGATATGCACCAGCCGGTTTTGCACCGGCGGGAGCCGCATTATATTTTACCGCTGGCTTTATAACCACCGGTTTTGTTGCGGATGGCTTAGCGGCAGCTTTTTTAACAGTATCCTGGGCAAACCCCAAATGGCTGATGCCTAAAATAATTACCATTAAAACAGAGATACGGAATATAAAATGCTTCATTATGTAAAATTAGGTATCTGATGTTAACAAAACAGGATTTTAATGGTTTTAATTTGCATTATCCTGGACTTTTCGATCGCTAATGTAAGCTTTCATACGGAATTTTGCTACTCATAGTTATATTAGCGGCATGAATATAGGCATCATTGGTTTGGGCGATATGGGGCGTTTGTACGCAAAGGCTTTTGCAAAGGCGGGTTACACCGTTTGCGGCTGCGATTTACCCGAAAATCGTACTAAGCTGGAGGAGGAACTTGCGCCCTTTGGCATTACCATTATAGATAAGGCGGGTGATGTATCCCGTACCAACGACCTCATTATTTACTCCGTTGAAGCCGATAGGCTGGAGCAGGTGGTAGCAGAGTGTGGTCCGCTGACTAAGTACGGAGCCATTGTTGCCGGTCAAACGTCCGTTAAGCATCCCGAGATAGCCATATTTGAAAAATACTTGCCTGCCGATGCGCAGATCATCACATTTCATGCCATGCACGGGCCGGGCTTTGATCCAAAGGGGCAAACGCTCATCCTGATACCGCATCGTTGCCGGCCAGATGCCTACCAGCGGATGGTTGATTTGTTTACGGCTATTGGCAGCGATATTGTGGAAATTGCCGATTATCACGAGCATGATAAAATTGTAGCTGATACCCAGGCTGTAACCCACGTAGGTTTTGAGAGTATGGGGACAGCCTGGATGGCAGCCGGCTTTTTTCCATGGGAAAACGCATCTTATATAGGCGGTATTGATAATGTAAAAATCCTGACCACCCTTCGTATATTTAGTTATAAAGCGCACGTGTACGCGGGGCTTGCCATATTGAACCCTTATGCAAGGCAGCAGGTAAAGCGTTATTCCGAATCAGAATCAGAATTATTTAAGCTGATGATCAAGGAGGAGGCCCAAAATTTCAGGGAGCGGCTGTACCGTGCCCGCGATTTTGTATTTCACGAAAGCCGCAAACCCATTATGCTGAACGATGTGGTTATGAAGGAGTTTTCCCTTTCGCAAAAGCCCGAACTACAGAAACCCAACTCGCACCTGAGCATCTTAAGTATGGTGGATGCCTGGTACCACCTCGGTGTAAACCCCTATGATAACCTCATTTGCCAAACCCCACCATTTCGCCTCAGGCTGGGCATTGCCGAATACCTGTTTAAGAACGAGGAACTACTGGAAGAGTCTATTGAAACTGCTCTGTATGACAAAACCATCCGCGGCGACGATCTGGAATTTCACTCGGCAGTGAGGGAATGGTCGGCTATTATTGGTTACGGCGATATGGAAGGGTATAAAAAACACTTTAACGAGGTACAAGCCTTTTTCAGCCATAGGCTGGAAGAGGGGAAGGTGCAGAGCGCAGAGCTGATCAGAAGGTTAATGATGGAGTAGGGAGCCTGATACCTGAAATAAAAGGGTTTTCGTTTCCGGCATAATCACAAATTAAATTATTGAGTAATACCTAAGCCAAACATGCGCCAGTTTAAGACTAAGTTTAAATTAATCTTTCTGCCTTTTGTATTTATAGCATTTTGCACGCTTTTCATGTATACTTTTTTGCATTGGTTATTGATAATTAAACTTAATGCATTTGACATTTCCGAAAAATATATCAACTTTTTTATACCTGCGGGTCTTGTGTTTATCCCTCTTATCATTTGGCTGCGGCCAAGGATAAAGCTGCTTAAGCTTAATTTTACCGGCAGGGGAGACCTGGTTGCATTATTAATTATTTTAACGGGGTTAACGGTGGCCGTACCTACAATTATTGCGCAGCAATATATAGAAACAGCAACAGGGAAATTAACCCCTTTAGATAGTATCAGCGAATTGAATGTTTTGCCTGCAACAAAATATTATACTGCTAAAAAAATTTACAGCAATAAAAATATGGCGCATATAAAGGTGGTTTTTTCTGTAAGTGGGAAAAACAACAGCGATTTTAATATGACCGCCTATACTGCCGTTCCTGTTTTTGATCATATTTTTCCTGATACCACTGTAATCGTTGCTATGCGTAAAGGGGTAAATCCCAAAACATTGGTGATAATTAACAGTAAGCTAAGTTCTATGCTACAATTAAAAAAACTGCCTGCTGATTCTATAAGATTAATGCGCTATGTAAACCCGTCACTTGTTATGCCGCAATATGGTGAGGCAGGAAAGTATGGTGCATTGGCAGTGGTAACGAGGGGGTATAAGCTGAAAGAAGAGCCAAAACCAATGAAAATATTCCCCGCAGCCTGGTTGGCCGTTAAATATGTCAAAACAATCAGCAATAGCTTGCCGCTTGCAGAAAAACAATTAAACTTTAAAGTATTTGCAGCAAAATGCGATATTGATTTTAAGCATGAGCCATTGAATAAGTTTGTATACTTAAGCAAGGTATCTTATAATGCCGATGATTTGAAATATTACACTGCCGCTATAAAGTCAAGAGACGATGCTATTGATGGAAAACAAATAATACTTTTACCCATTTATGAACCATTTGCCAAGCGTAATGGTAACAAGATGGTGTGGATATTGGGATCTTTTGTTACCGGTTCGTCTGTCTTTTTATTGATCTTGCTGTGTTATCAGTTAAGAAATATAGAAAATTAGCGATCAACCTAAAATGTAGCAACCCGCCCCGGCGTGTTTAAGCTCTAAATAAACATGCTTTCTTCAATTCTGTTCATTCTTCAATTCTAAAAATCCTGGTTCAAACAAATTATGCGCCCTTGATTATCGGTAGATCACTTAGTACATGACAAAGGTGCGTGAGAGAGAAATAAATCTATCCCAATTAAACCACTTAACCCCCAATCAAATACCTCCAAACCACCTGTTAAAACACGTATATAAAATTTATAAAAAAATAACTCACTAACTATTTGATAATTACTACAAAGTTTCTATCTTTGCCGTCCCTTTCGGGGGGAATAATATGTCTTGAACGAAGCCCTACTGCTTCGATGGACACAAACAAATTAAGAAAATGTCAGGAATTATTGGTAAAAAAGTAGGAATGACCAGCATTTTCGACGAAACAGGGAAGAATATTCCTTGCACCGTAATCGAAGCTGGCCCTTGCGTGGTAACACAAGTTAAGTCTGTTGAATCAGACGGATATGCTGCTGTACAGCTGGCATATGGCGACAAAAAGGAAAAAAACACTTCTGGTCCGTTAAAAGGACACTTCCAAAAAGCCGGTACAACTCCAAAGCGTAAGCTTGTTGAATTCAAAACTTTCGAAGACGAAAAATCATTAGGTGATACTATCACTGTAGAGATTTTCGCCGCCGGAGATTTTGTTGACGTGGTTGGTACTTCAAAAGGTAAAGGATTTCAGGGTGTGGTAAAACGTCACGGTTTTGGTGGTGTGGGTATGCAAACTCACGGTCAGCATAATCGTTTACGTGCGCCGGGATCTTTGGGTGCGTCATCATGGCCATCTCGTGTATTTAAAGGCATGCGCATGGCGGGTCAAACCGGAAACGTACGCGTTAAAACACAGAATTTACAAGTTGTAAAGGTTTACGCTGAGCAGAATCTGTTGGTTGTTAAAGGTTCCATCCCCGGAGCTAAGGGTTCATTCGTAATAGTGGATAAATAAGATGGAAGTAAACGTATTAAACGTATCAGGTAAAGAAACAGGTGCCAAGGTGCAGCTTCCTGAGTCGGTATTCGGTATTGAACCAAACGATCACGCGATCTATCTTGATGTTAAGCAGTATTTAGCTAACCAGCGTCAGGGTACACACAAAGCAAAACAGCGTAACGAGATTGCAGGTTCAACCCGCAAATTATATAAACAAAAAGGTACAGGTGGTGCCCGTGCAGGTAGCGTTAAATCTCCATTATTTAATGGTGGTGGTCGCGTTTTCGGTCCGCAGCCCCGCGATTACAGCTTCAAGTTAAACAAGAAGTTAAAATCACTGGCCCGTAAATCGGCTTTATCATACAAAGCAAAGGATAACAACATTTTAGTATTGGAAGATTTTAATTTTGATAGCATCAAAACTAAAAACTACATTAAAATGGAGGCTGATCTGAATGTTACTAATGACAAAACATTATTAGTAGTAGCAGGTGCCGAAAATAACAATGTGTATTTATCAAGCAGAAACCTGAAGAAAACGAAAGTAATTTCAGTTGAGCAGCTAAACACTTATGATGTGTTAAACGCTGGTAAACTGTTATTAACTACAGGCGCTGTTAAAACTTTGGAGGAAGCATTAGCTAAGTAATTATGGAAATTTTAAAGAAACCCCTACTTACTGAAAAAGTAACTCAATTAACCGAGAAACTTAACCGTTATGCTTTCAAAGTTGATCACAGAGCAAACAAGATTCAGATTAAAGGTGCCATTGAGGCAATGTATGGTGTTAACGTTAAGGCGGTAAACACTATGAAATACGTCGGCAAACTTAAAACTCGCAATACTAAGGCAGGCGCCGTATCTGGCCGTGCTGCTACGTATAAAAAAGCGATCATTACGTTGAACGACGGGCAAACAATTGATTTTTACAGCAATATATAATTATAGAGATGGCAGTAAAGAGATTTAAACCGGTTACACCGGGTACCCGTTTCAGAGTTGATGTATCTAACTCAGATATTACAACAAACGTTCCGGAAAAGTCGTTGGTTGTTTCAGCCAACACAAGATCGGGCGGACGTAACAACAGCGGTAAAATGACTATGCGCTACATGGGTGGTGGTCATAAACAAGCATATAGGTTAATTGATTTCAAACGTAATAAATTTGATATCCCGGCAAAAGTTGCAACTATTGAGTACGATCCTAACCGTTCGGCACGTATAGCACTGTTACATTTTGTTGATGGTGAAAAACGATATATGATAGCTCCGGAAGGCTTAACAGTTGGAACGGTAGTTGTATCTGGCGAGAGTGCTACTCCAGAGGTTGGTAATACCATGCCTTTGAAAAACATCCCGTTAGGTTCTATCATTCACAACATTGAGTTAAACCCAGGCCAGGGTGGCATTATTGCCCGCAGCGCCGGTACTTACGCTCAATTATCAGCCCGTGATGGTAAATATGCCATTATTAAATTGCCTTCAGGCGAAACACGTATGATACTGTCAACTTGTTTGGCAACTATTGGTACCGTTTCAAATGGCGAAAGAGCAAACGCGGTGTTAGGTAAAGCAGGCCGCAAACGCTGGTTGGGCCGCAGGCCGCGTGTTCGTGGTGTTGCCATGAACCCGGTAGATCACCCTATGGGTGGTGGTGAGGGTAGGGCCTCAGGTGGTCATCCACGTTCACGTAAAGGTTTGTTAGCTAAAGGCTACAAAACACGTGATAAGAAAAAAGGGTCGGATCGTTATATCATTGAAAGAAGGAAAAAATAATGGCACGTTCAATTAAAAAAGGACCTTATATTGATCATAACCTGKAAAGAAAAGTTCTTACCTTGAATGAATCAAGTAAAAAATCAGTTGTAAAAACATGGTCACGTCGTTCCATGATCTCTCCTGATTTCGTTGGTCACACATTCGCAGTACACAACGGTAACAAGTTTATCCCGGTGTATGTAACAGAAAACATGGTTGGTCACAAATTGGGAGAATTTGCTCCAACCCGTACATTCCGCGGTCACGCAGAAAAGAAAAAATAAGGCATGGAAGCAACAACTAAAATCAAAAAGTCTGTACTGATCAGGCAACAAAAAGAAGCTGCAAAAGCCCTTGTAGGCGGCGCTTCAGTTGCAAAGCTACAGAACTGCCCAACTTCACCACGCAAAATGCGTTTGGTGGTTGATCTGATCCGCGGTGAAAACGTTGAGAAAGCGTTATACATATTAAAATATACTAACAAAGAAGCTGCAATTCGTGTAGAGAAACTTTTGTTATCAGCCATCAAAAACTGGGAAGCAAAAAACGAAGGCAAACGCGTTGAAGATAGCGCCTTATTTGTTAAAGAGATTTCAGTAGGTGGTGGCCGTCAGCTTAAAAGATTGCGCCCTGCTCCGCAAGGAAGGGGATACCGCATACGCAAACGCTCAAACCATGTAACACTGATTGTGGATAGTAAAAACGATAATAATTAATTTGAAATGGGACAGAAAGCACATCCAATAGGTAACAGGTTAGGAATCATCAGAGGATGGGATTCTAATTGGTTCGGTGGCAATCACTATGCCGACAAATTAGTTGAAGACGAAAAGATCCGCAAATACCTTTCAGCTCGTATAGCTAAAGGCGGTGTATCAAAAGTGGTTATTGAGCGTACTTTAAAACGCATCACTGTAACTATTCACACTGCCCGTCCGGGTATTGTGATTGGTAAAGGTGGCGCAGAGGTTGATAAGATCAAAGAAGAGTTGAAAAAACTTACCAAAAAGGAAGTTCAGATCAACATATTCGAGATTAAACGCCCTGAGCTTGATGCACAATTAGTTGCAGAAGGTATCGCAAAACAATTAGAAGCACGTATCTCTTTCCGTCGTGCCATGAAAACTACAATTGCTTCAACCATGAGAATGGGCGCTGAAGGAATCAAGATCATGACATCAGGCAGGTTAGGCGGCGCCGAGATGGCACGTAGCGAACAATACAAAGAAGGAAGAATTCCTTTGCACACTTTCCGTGCCGATATTGACTATGCATTAGCAGAAGCATTAACTACCTATGGTAAAATAGGTGTTAAAGTATGGATCTGTAAAGGCGAAGTTTACGGCAAACGCGATTTATCACCAAACATTGGCGGTACAAGCAGCAACAGCGGTAAAGGTGGCAGACCAGATGGTGCCCCGGCTTTCGGTGGTCGTGACAACGCTCGCGGTGGCGAACGTGGTGGCGAACGCAGAAACGACAGGAAACCAGGTGGCGACCGCAGAGGTGGCCCGGGTGCAGGTGGTCAGGGTGGTCCTCGTGGTGGCGGTAGCCGTCCGGGTGGTCAAGGTGGCAGCCGTCCAGGTGGTCAAGGTGGTGGTAACCGTCCAGGCGGCCCAGGAAAGAGATAATAATTATAAGTAGAAGAAAAATATCGTAACGATATAAAAGCTTAAGAAAATGCTACAGCCAAAAAGAACGAAGTTCAGAAAGATGCAAAAAGGCAGGATGAAAGGTTTAACCACTCGTGGTGCTGAACTTTCATTCGGATCTTTCGGTGTAAAATCACTCGAAGCGGCGTGGATTACCAGCCGCCAGATCGAGGCTGCACGTATCGCTGTAACACGTTTTATGAAACGTGAAGGCCAGGTATGGATCAGGATTTTCCCTGACAAGCCTGTAACCAAAAAACCAGCAGAGGTACGTATGGGTAAAGGTAAAGGTGCTCCGGAATATTGGGTAGCGGTAGTACGCCCCGGAAGGATCATTTTTGAAGCCGAAGGAGTGCCTTTGGAAGTTGCAAAAGAAGCTTTACGCCTTGCAGCTGCCAAGCTTCCTGTACAAACAAGATTTATTGTACGTAGGGATTACGTAGAAGCATAAATTGAGGAGTTGAAGGTTGTAAGGTTGAAAATGTTGTAAAGTTGGATTGACTTTCAACAGCCAACAAAAACATTACAACGTTGAAACATTCCAACATTACAACAAATAATAAAAGAAAATGAAACACTCAGAAATTTTGGAGCTATCAACAGAAGAATTGAATGCAAAACTCGCCGAGGAAAGGGCAACCCTAACCAAATTGAAGTTTGCTCATGCAGTTTCTGCTATTGAGAATCCATCCCGTATAACAAAGGTACGCAAGGGAATTGCTCAGTTAAATACTGAATTAACACAGCGCAAAGCGGCGTCGGCTTCTGAAAAGAATTAATTTTTTAAGCATTCAGAAAAATGGAAAGAAATTTAAGAAAAACACGTACCGGCCTGGTGGTTAGCAATAAGATGGAGAAATCTATTGTTGTGGCTGTTGAGCGTAAAGTAAAACACCCTATCTACGGTAAATTCGTGAAGAAAA
This sequence comes from Mucilaginibacter sp. P4_G9, assembly GCF_056400985.1. NCBI lineage: Bacteria > Pseudomonadati > Bacteroidota > Sphingobacteriia > Sphingobacteriales > Sphingobacteriaceae > Mucilaginibacter > Mucilaginibacter sp. P4_G9. The sequence goes on from NZ_JBFUKF010000082.1 coordinate 11,663, forward strand.
CCACAAAATTTATGGCTCATGATGAGACCAATACTTGTGGTATAGGCGATACCGTACTGATTATGGAAACCCGCCCGCTGAGCAAGAGCAAAAACTGGAGATTAGTTCAAATTTTAGAAAGGGCTAAATAAGATGGTACAACAGGAATCAAGATTAAACGTAGCCGATAACAGTGGCGCTAAAGAAGTTTTAGTGATCCGTGTGTTAGGTGGTACCGGTAAGAGGTATGCATCTATCGGCGATAAGATAGTAGTAACCGTAAAAAGCGCTTTACCATCAGGTAACGTTAAAAAAGGTACTGTATCAAAAGCCGTAGTAGTACGCACCAAAAAAGAGATCCGCAGAAAAGATGGTTCATACATCCGTTTCGACGATAATGCAGCTGTTTTGTTAAATAACCAGGACGAGCCACGAGGTACCCGTATCTTTGGCCCGGTTGCAAGAGAACTGCGTGAGAAACAATTTATGAAAATTGTATCATTAGCACCGGAGGTATTGTAATCATGGAAAAGAAAAAACACGCACAACCAACTAAATTAAAGATCCGCAAAGGTGATTTAGTGAAAGTTATGGCCGGTGATTCAAAAGGAACACAAGGCAAAATTGTTGAAGTATTAGTTGACAAAGGCAGAGCTATTGTTGAAGGTGCCAATATGGTATCAAAACATACTAAACCTAATGCTGCTAATCCTAACGGCGGAATTGTTAAACAAGAAGCTGCTATACATATTTCAAACCTAATGCTGGTTGATCCTAAAACAGGTAATACAACCCGTGTTGGCCGTAAATTGAACGATGCCGGCAAATTAGTAAGGGTAGCAAAAAAATCAGGGGAGGAAATTAAGTAATGACTTACGTACCAAGATTAAAATCAAAATATAAGGAAGAAATTCGTACTGCACTGAAAGATAAATTTCAGTACAAAAGCGTAATGCAGGTTCCTAAACTGGAGAAAATTGCCATTAACCAGGGTGTTGGCGGTGCTACTACCGATAAGAAACTTATCGAGAACACCATCACCGAGTTAACAACCATCACCGGTCAGCAGGCCGTATCTTCAAAATCTAAAAAAGATATCTCGAACTTTAAATTGCGTAAAAATATGCCGGTAGGCGTACGTGTTACCTTGCGTGACAACACAATGTACGAGTTTTTAGATCGTTTAATCGCAGTTGCCCTGCCACGTATCCGTGATTTTAAAGGCATCAACGATAAAGGTTTTGACGGAAGAGGTAACTATACTTTAGGTATAACAGAGCAAATTATATTCCCTGAGATAAATATTGACAAAATCAATAAAATCCAAGGTATGGATATTACCTTTGTAACCTCCGCAACTAACGATGTTGAAGCATTGGAGTTGTTGAAACAATTTGGATTACCATTTAAAAATCAAAATAGCAATGGCTAAAGAAGGTGTAAAAGCACGTGAAGTAAAACGCGCTAAATTAGTTGCTAAATACGCAGAGAAAAGAGCAGCCCTTAAAGAAGCCGGCGATTATGCAGGCTTAGATAAATTACCAAAGGCTTCATCACCGGTAAAATTACACAACCGTTGTAAATTAACCGGCCGCCCTCGTGGTTATATGCGCCAGTTTGGCATTTCACGTGTAACATTTCGTGAAATGGCATTAGCAGGCAAAATACCGGGAGTAAAGAAAGCAAGCTGGTAAGCAGCAAATTAAAAATTCAAAAGTCAAAATTCAAAAAAACTGCATAGTATTTTTGAATTTTGAATTTTCATTTTTGAATTTAAAAAGAGAATTAACCGATGGCAGGTCGTCCCGGATGTTACGGGAAGGAAACCACCATCATAACACAATAAAATGAATACAGATCCAATCGCAGATTATCTTACACGAGTAAGGAATGCTATTAAAGCCAACCATAGGGTTGTTGAAATTCCTGCATCAAATCTTAAAAAGGAAATCACTAAGGTGCTTTTCGATAAAGGTTACATTGCCAATTACAAGTTTGAAGAAAATGGTCCTCAAGGCAGCATTAAAGTTGCTTTAAAATACCACCCGATAACTAAAATTTCTGCTATCCGTAGCATTACGCGCATCAGTAAACCAGGTTTGAGAAAATACGCAGGCATGGATAACTTGCCAAGAGTATTAAATGGTTTAGGTATCGCCATCCTGTCAACTTCAAAAGGCGTAATGTCTGATAAAGAAGCCCGTCAGCAAAATGTAGGTGGCGAAGTTTTATGCTACGTTTATTAATAGGAGAAAATTAAGCAATGTCAAGAGTAGGAAAAGCACCGATAGCAATGCCACAGGGAGTAACCGTTACCGTATCAGCAGATAATGTTGTTACCGTAAAAGGCCCTAAAGGCGAATTGCAGCAAGCGGTTGATAGCGATATCACCATTGCACAGGAAGACGGTCAGTTACTGGTTCAACGCCCGTCTGATCAAAAACGTCACAAAGCATTACATGGTTTATACCGTGCGCTTTTAAATAACATGGTAGTAGGTGTAACAGAAGGTTACAAAATACAGCAGGAATTAGTGGGTGTGGGTTACCGTGCTACCAATACCGGTAATACTTTAGATTTAGTGTTGGGTTACTCTCACCACTATGTATTTGAATTACCAAAAGAAATTAAAGTTACAACCACTGCTGATAAGGGTAAAAACCCAACTATCATACTTGAATCAATTGACAAACAGTTAATTGGCCAGGTAGCTGCAAAAATACGCTCGTTACGTACACCAGAGCCTTACAAAGGTAAAGGTATCAAGTTTGTGGGCGAGATATTGAGAAGAAAAGCAGGTAAATCAGCATCTAAAAAATAATCGTCATGGGAGCTAAATTATCAAGAAGAGACAGGATTAAAAAGGGTATCAGAAAACGCCTTTCAGGATCTACAGAGCGTCCTCGCCTGTCAGTATTTAGGAGCAATAAAGGTATTTACGCGCAGATCATTGACGATTTAACCGGAAAAACTATCGTATCAGCATCGTCTTTATCAAAAGACTTTATCGCAGCAGAAGGTACAAAATCTGATCAATCAGTAGCCGTAGGCAAACTGGTAGCCCAGAAAGCTATTGCAGCAGGTATTAAAGATGTGGTTTTCGACAGGAACGGTTATTTGTACCATGGTCGTGTTAAGTCACTGGCCGAAGGTGCACGTGAAGGTGGTTTAAACTTTTAATCGAAAAGAGAAATGTCAACAATCAACATAAAAAGAGTAAAAACAAGCGAGATCGAATTAAAAGACCGCTTGGTAAGCATACAGCGTGTTGCCAAAGTAACCAAAGGTGGCCGTACTTTCAGCTTCAGTGCCATTGTGGTAGTGGGTGATGAAAACGGTGTTGTAGGTTACGGTTTAGGTAAAGCAAAAGAGGTTACCGAAGCAATTGCAAAAGGTATTGATGATGCTAAAAAGAACCTGGTAAAAGTGCCTATTATTAACGGTACAGTACCTCACGAGCAAATAGGTAAATTTAGCGGTGGTTTTGTTTTTATTAAACCAGCTGCTAACGGTACCGGTGTTATTGCGGGTGGTGCAATGCGTGCAGTGTTAGAGTCTGCAGGTATCCACAACGTATTAGCAAAATCAAAAGGTTCATCAAATCCGCACAACGTGGTTAAAGCAACCGTATCTGCGCTATCACAATTACGTGATGCACATACTGTGGCACAGCAACGTGGCGTTAGTTTAGGTAAAGTATTTAACGGATAATCAGTCATGGCCAAAATCAAAATAACACAGATTAAAAGCGTGATCGACAGAAGTGAGCGCCAAAAAAAGACTATCGAAGCATTAGGCTTGCGTAAAATTAACCACAGTGTGGAAGTTGAAGCAACTGCGGCTATAATTGGTATGGTTAGAAAAGTTAATCACCTGGTAGCGGTAGAAAATATTTAATATCATGAATTTAAGTAATTTAAAACCTGCAGAAGGTTCTACTAAAAATAGAAAGAGAATTGGCCGTGGTACAGGTTCTGGCCGTGGCGGTACGTCAACCCGTGGCCACAAAGGCGCCGGTTCACGTTCAGGTACAAGCACTAAGGTAGGTTTTGAAGGCGGTCAGATGCCTTTGCAACGCCGGGTGCCTAAGGTTGGTTTCAAAAACCCTAACCGTGTTGAGTATACAGGTGTTAACCTTGATGTACTGCAAGAATTAGTTGAGAAATATACACTTGCAAAAGTTGATTTCGCTACTTTGAAAGAACACGGATTAGTATCTCGTAATGACCTGGTTAAGATCCTTGGTCGTGGCGAGTTGAAAGCCAAATTAGAAGTTGAAGCACATGCATTTACTGCTTCGGCTCAAAAAGCTATTGAAGCAGCTGGTGGTACCATAGTTAAGCTATAATTTTAGGATGAAGAAATTTTTCACCACATTATCCAATATCTGGAAAATCGAAGATCTGAGAGTGCGTATTATAAACACACTCTTATTTCTTTTAATATATCGCGTCGGTTCATTCGTGGTTCTGCCCGGGGTTAATCCTGCGTCTGCAATGTCAAACCAAAAGGCAGAAGGATTAGTAGGATTGCTGAATATGTTTGCAGGAGGGTCGTTTTCACGTACCTCTATTTTTGCATTGGGTGTAATGCCATATATCTCGGCTTCAATTGTGGTGCAATTATTAGGTATCGCCGTGCCTTACTTTACCAAATTGCAAAAGGAAGGCGAAAGCGGACGTAACAAACTAAACCAGTGGACTCGTTACCTAACTATAGGTATCACGTTTTTACAGGCTATAGGTTATCTTAAATCACAGGTTGGCGCTGATGCCATGCTGATCAACAATCCATTGTTTACTGTACTTAATACGTTTGTTTTAACCGCAGGCACCTTATTTGTAATGTGGCTGGGCGAGAAAATTACGGATAAAGGTATTGGTAATGGTATATCACTCATCATCATGGTTGGTATTATCGCCCAATTGCCAGGCGCTTTCTTAACAGAGTTCACTTCACGTACCACAGGTACGGGTGGTTTGGTAACTTTCATTGTTGAGATTGTAGCGCTTATTGGTGTGGTAATGTTCACGATAATGATAGTGCAGGGTACCAGGAAAATTGCGGTGCAGTATGCTAAACGTATTGTTGGTAACAAACAATACGGCGGGGTACGTCAGTACATACCTTTAAAGGTAAATGCTGCCGGCGTAATGCCTATCATATTTGCCCAGGCTTTAATGTTTATACCACAAACGGTACAACAGTTTAYGCCAAGCATTTCATCAAATGGTATTTTAATTGCGTTATCAAACTATAATTCATGGCAGCACAATTTG
>NZ_JBFUKF010000083.1:0-16912 GCF_056400985.1 Mucilaginibacter sp. P4_G9
GTGTGTTCCACTGCACTCAAATGGAACACTTAATAAATCAAATTTAAACAGCTTCTAAGTGAAAATAAGATTTGCCGGCAGTGATCGGGTGGAGTTTCGATGCTTTCGAAAAAAGTATTATTTTTCTTGATTTTTCTCCTGTTAATATTCATTAAATGCATTTAAAGTTCGCTAAATTTTAATTTTTTTTGAATATTTCTTGTCCACATATATTATCCGCAACGGTCTTATAATTTCATCCTTAATGCAACGTTGTATATATTTGCATCAATAATATTGCTGAAAGGCTAATGGCACAAACCCGCACTAATTTTCACTTTGAAGACCTGCTGAACAAGCATCATTTAAAAAAGACCGCCCCCAGGCTCCGGGTGCTGTCCATGATGTCGTCCCGCAACGCGGCCACCTCCCAGCCCGACCTGGAAAGCGTGATTAATGATATCGATAGGGTTACCCTGTACCGTATCCTGAACACATTCGAGGAAAAAGGTATTATCCACAAAGTATTTGATCTGAACGGCACAGCTAACTATGCTCTCTGCTCGTCCAATTGTGATGAAGCCCACCACCACGATGAGCACCTGCACTTTAACTGTACCCAATGCAAAAATGTGTATTGCCTGGATGATCTGCACCTGCCCGCCATAAAGCTCCCCCCAGGCTTTAAACCGCAGAGTTTTACCTTATCCGCAACCGGGTTATGCCCTAAATGTAGCAAAAAGGCGGTAAAACAATGAAGTTGAATAAAAGGTTTCTCGGTGTTGTAGCTGCAAATGGTATACTGTTGTCCTTGTTTTTCTGTCTTTGCTCGTTTACCCAACAGAATGATACCATCCCGGCAGCATCAACGTTCCGGTTCAAAACTGTTATAATAGATGCCGGGCATGGTGGTAAAGACCCAGGTGCACGCGGTTCCTACTCTGTCGAAAAAAATGTAACACTGGCCATTGCCAAAAAGCTAAAAATGGCCATAGATACCGGGATCAAAGGTTTAACCACCATTATGACCCGTACCGATGATACCTTTATCCCCCTCAACCAGCGCTCGAATATAGGCAACCAGGCGCATGGCAATTTGTTTATTTCCATTCACTGTAACTCATCGCCAGAGGGTAATGCCGCTTCGGCTCATAAGCGCAAGGGCGTACTGATGCTGGTTTACGGTTTCCACAGGCTAAAGGAGCAGGAGGAGGCCGTGAGGGAAAACTCATCTATATTTATCGAAAAAGACTATAAGCAAAACTACGAGAGCTATGATGAAAGCGACCCCTCTAATGCCATCATACTCAATGCCTACATCCAAAAATACCGCAAGCAAAGTATCCTCTTCGGCGACCTGGTGAATGCTGAATTTACCGATACCGATGGCCGTGAAAGTGAGGGTGTAAAGGAGCAGGGCGTATTGGTATTAGCCCACAGCGCAATGCCAGCCGTGCTTATCGAAACCGGTTTTATCAACAACCCCGAAGAAGAGGATTACCTCAACTCGCCGGAAGGGCAGGACGAAATTGTAAGATCAATTGTTACCGCTATAAATAATTACCGTAAGGCTATCGGAAGCCTGTAATTTTCGGGTATAATATGCTACCATCGCTATAATCAGTTATATTCGGCTTTACAAATCTATACTGATGATAAAGCTGCTTAAGCCCTGTAAGTTTCTTTTTAAAACCTTGGTCCCGGTATTCATCATCAGCAGTGCAACAGCACAAATTAAAGAGCAGGGGATTATCCCTCAGCCTTATAAAGTTAAAAAAAGCAGTGCTGTGTTTACCTTTTCACGTGCAACTAACATTGCTGTTGGTGAGGGTATTAATGCCGATAATCTTGCGTTCTTCAAGCAGTATTTCCGGTCGGTTGCGGGGTTTAGTTTGCCGGTTAAAAACACGGCTTCTATCAGCCTGAACATAGATTCCTCCAAGGTTACTGAACCCGAGGGGTACCGGTTATCGGTAACTAAAAAGCAGATCAGCATTATGGGCCACGATGGGGCGGGTGTATTTTACGGGCTCCAATCACTTATCCAGTTGCTGAAACCATCGAATGGCAAAATAACCGTACAAGCCTGTACCATTCAAGATCACCCCCGCTTTGCCTACCGTGGTATGCACCTGGATGTAAGCCGTCACTTTTTCACTGTCGAAACCATCAAAAAATGGATAGACATGCTGGCCTTGTACAAGATCAACACCTTCCACTGGCACCTTACCGACGACCAGGGCTGGCGTATAGAAATAAAGAAATACCCGCTGCTGCAAACTATTTCGGCCTACCGCGATGAAACTATCATCGGCCACAAACGGGATAGCCCGCACCTGTTTGATGGCAAGCGTTATGGCGGCTATTATACGCAGGACGAAATTAAGGCTGTTGTAAAATACGCCATGGACAGGCATATCAGTATCATCCCCGAGATTGAAATGCCGGGGCACGCACTGGCGGCGCTGGCTGCTTATCCTCAATTGGGCTGTACCGGAGGACCTTATAAAACAGCTACTTACTGGGGCATATTTGACGATGTATACTGCGCGGGTAATGATCAAACTTTTACCTTTCTGCAAAATGTGCTGGATGAAGTACTACCGCTTTTTCCATCAAAATATATCCACATAGGCGGCGATGAATGCCCCAAAAACAAATGGAAAACCTGCCCCAAATGCCAAAAACGCATTAAGGATGAGCATTTGAAAGACGAACACCAACTGCAAAGCTATTTTATTGGCCGGATGGAACAATACCTTAACAATAAAGGCAGGCAGATCATCGGCTGGGACGAAATACTGGAAGGGGGTTTAACCCCAGGCGCAACCGTAATGAGCTGGACAGGCGAGGAGGGCGGCATTGCCGCAGCCAAACAACACCATTACGCTATTATGACGCCCGAAAAGTATGTGTATCTCGATTACTACCAGTCATTATATCCCGCCGAACCTATTGCCGGTGGAGGTTACACACCGCTAAGCAAAGTTTACAATTATGAGCCCATAACTAAAGAACTATCCGGCGATGAAGCCAGATACATCAAAGGCGTACAGGCCAATGCCTGGAGCGAGTACATGACCAATCCTGCCCAGGCCGAGCGGCAACTGTTTCCCCGGGTACTGGCTTTAGCCGAAGTAGGATGGTCGGCAAAGGAAAATAAGGACTATGCCGGATTTTTGAAACGGTTAAGATCTGAACAGCCCCTGCTCAAAAGACTAAGCGTTAACACTGCCAATACTTTTGATGAGATAACCGACAGTGTAACTGAAACGATAGATCACCAGGTATCGCTGAGCTTGAACACAACATTACCCGGCAGCAAAATATTTTACACCACCGATGGAACCACTCCCGGTTTAAAAAGCAAAAAGTACGATGAACCTTTTGCTATTATACAATCAGGGACGGTAAAAGCATCTGTATTTAGCAATGGTAAAGTAACCGGGCGGATGTATGAAAAATCTTTCCATCTGCATAAAGCCATTGGCAAAACTATAACACTTGCAAATCAGCCACAGGGAGGCTATAACCCGGGTAATACTTTCGGCCTGGTAAATGGTGTATTCGGCAGTAAATTATATAATGATGGGCAATGGTACGGTTTCAGCGGCGATGACCTGGATGCTATAGTCGACCTGGGTTCGGTACAAACAATATCACAATTGGGTATCAATATTTTAAAATATCACTGGCAAAAAATGTGGGAACCAACGCTGCTCACCTTTGAAGTATCCGAAGATGGAAAAACCTACACTGAAGTTTATCGCCAAACTGCGTTTAATGCCAATGGCATCAATGCTGTTAGGGCCAGCATAAAACCATTGCAAGCCCGGTACATCAGGGTAAAGGGCACTAATAAAGGTATAATACCGCCAGGTGAGTATATTGCGGGGGCAAAGGCGTGGTTATTGGTAGATGAAATCATCGTTAGATAGATGTGCAGATTTCAAATTTCAGATGTGCAGATGACTGAGCTGCGAATGTGGAAATATGCAGATTACAGATATGCAGATGATTATCGAATGGCTTCATTTGCACATCTGAAATTTGAAATCTGCACATTTGAATTTGTACATCTATTTTTTCATTTGCGCATCTGCACATAAATTTTCATATTTTTATAACCAAACACTAATGTGTGCGTTATGTTGAGGTAACAAAGTTTAACTAATTGTTATTTTACCTTATAGCACTGCAAGAATAATCAATGAGCAAAGTATTTACAATAACTGAAGGTTTGGAGAATATGGGGGCTTTGCGAACGGGCGGCCAAGGCTCAGTTTATAAAGGACGGCGTTATGGCCCCATCATCACAGCGGTAAAGCTATTGCCGACCCCTATTCATACCGAAAGTACCGACGATAAAAATTTCAGAAATTTCCAAAACGAGGTTGAAAAACTAAAAAAGGTAAACGAAGAACCTAACCCTAATGTGGTTAAAATATTAAATTCGGGTATTACCGAGAGTGGTTCGTTCCCCTTTATCGAGATGGAGTATATTGATGGTCCCGATCTGGAAGATCTGCTGAAACCACCGCACGAGCCTATCTTTACCATTAAAGAGATCATCAAACTGGCCGATCAGCTGGCCAATGCCCTTTCGCACTGCCACAAAGTTTCGGTAAAGCACGGCGATATTAAAAGCAATAACGTAAAGTTCAATATCCATACAGGCAATTATGTACTGCTGGATTTTGGTCTTTCGGCTATGTCTGATGATCAGCGCCGTACCAGTATCCGCCATGCGGGAGCTATAGAGTTTATGGCGCCCGAGCAGAATGAGGGACTGATGTATTTCCAGACTGATGTGTACAGTTACGGCATTATTCTTTATGAGCTGATAGCCGGGCAGGTACCTTTCCCGTTGCGCGATAATGGCGAAACCGCCCGTAATGCGGTGATGCTGGCACACATGGATAACCAGGTGCCCGATGTAATGGAGCTGCGTAAAAAGAATTTGCCAGCCAGCTGGGCCGATAAGAAAAAGGAACACGAGATGCAAGTGCCTGCATGGCTCCTGCAAATTGTTTCAAAATGTTTGGAGAAAGAGCCCGAGCATCGCTTTCCTAATGGGATGGAACTGCAGGAAACCCTGGTACACAGCAGCATTGCCGCCGTAAGCAGCAACCAGGCCGATGATTCATGGAATGCATCGGTATTATTGAAGGAAAACGAACGCCTGCAAGGACTACTGCTTTATTACCAGGAGGCCGAAAGTGCAAGGGGCGTACATGTTATAAACAATAGTACAGAAACACCTGTTGTTGTTGGCAAGCACGCAGTGCGGATCTCCAAACCGGTATTTATAGGTTTAATTGTATTATTGGTAGTACTTACCGGTTTTTCTTCTGTTATGGCTATTAAACACCGGCGGGGCATTTATAATACTTTTTTTAAATCGACACCACCTCCACGGGATACTTTAAGCCGTGTTGCTAAACAGGCAAAGATTGACAGCGTAAGGCCTGATAGCAATGTAAATCAGCCGGTTAATAATAATGATGATGCATCAGGTATTCCGCCCGAGGTGGATTCAATTGCAGATTCAATACTCAGGGGAGTGAGGCATAAACCTAAAAGCGATCCGCAATTTTATCGCGATAGCGTAAAGGCAGCCGATACATCAAAATTGAGTTTTTAGTTAATAGATAGTTAATCTCTAAAGATCCTCAGAATGGAATCTAAATCAACATTTTGGCAAAAGATAGGTCTGCAAGACTGGTTTCTACCGAATGGAAAAGCCGCCGCGGTAGCTGCAGTAAATAATAAAACACTTACGCCCGATGATGTTTACATGTACATTATCGAAAAATTCAAAGAATCAATTGGGCAGCTTTCCTTTGCCGATCGCGTGGTGTTTTACCACGAATATATCATCAGCTTTAATGAAGAGGACTACCAGGATTTTATCAMTAACCGCTCGGGGCTTTTTGGTATTATCGTGCATGAATCGGTAAAAAAGTTTTATGAGTTATTGCGCGAACACCAGGAAGTTGGTAAAAAGGTAGAGCCATCAAGTTCCAAATGGGTGTTCAGGCTTGTATCACACCCGGATTATGCCAAAGGCGACAAAGGCTTTATAGGCAAATTATTACCGGGCAGTAATAAAAAGGAGGAGAACCTGCGGGTTACTTTTATCCCCCGCCATACGGGTGTTGCACAAACCCTGGATATCAGCAACGACATCCTGAAAGGCTTTACCTACTATAGTGAGGGCTATTACGAGCTACCCTACTCAAACGAGCTGCATTATAATGAAAAGGATGTGGTAAAACCTGGGCAACAGGTTTTGGCCCGGCTGGATACTATTATGCCCGATAAGCAGTTTGTGGGTCGTAAGGTGGAGTTCCTGATGAAGAACGAAGATATTGTTGTATCAGGCAATGAAGAAACCCGTGAAGAAGCAGCCGTGTTCAGGATCCCGAGCGATTGGGTAAATACACCGCACCTGCGTATCCGTATGAATAAGGCCGATGGTAAGCTTTATTTATCCTCTTTTGGCGAGCTTACCATGATTAATGAGCAGGAAGTTACCCGCAGCGATGTAAACTCGCCGCAATGGGTGGAGCTGCCCTTTAACTCAAAAATATTGCTGAATGGTATTATCGGCATCAACATATTTAAACCCGAGGCCTAATGTCACAAATATTATCAATAGGCTTATTGGCAATATGCGTTTTATTATTGCTGGCCCATTTTATCGACATAAAAAAATCCAGTAGAAACCATGACAAATAATTTTTTCGGGATAACAGACACCGGCAGGCAAAGGGATAATAATGAAGACGCCTTTATTGCCCAGAAAACCGATGATGGCAACTTTATCATTGCCTGCGTTATTGATGGTGTGGGTGGTTATGTAGGTGGTGAAGTTGCTGCGGATATGGCACGCGAGTGCATCATCAAAGATCTTTCATACATAGCCGGCGACGTAACCCCTTTGCTGGTGAACACTTTTGTTAATGCCAACCGGCAGATCTATGAAAGGAAATTAAAGGATAAACAACTGGCGAACATGGCCTGTGTGCTTACACTTGCTGTTATTGATTTAGAGAACAACCAGTTTTACTATGCCCACGTAGGCGATACGCGTTTGTATTTGCTGCGCGATAATTCGCTCATCAAAATATCAAAAGATCATTCTTTTGTGGGCTTCCTGGAAGATTCAGGCAGGTTGAGTGAAGAGGCCGCTATGGATCATCCCAAACGTAACGAGATAAACAAGGCGCTCGGTTTCGACCCGCACATAGTTAAGGATGCCGATTTTGTAGAGACAGGCCATTCGCCGTTTTTACCTGGCGACATGCTGCTGGTTTGCAGTGATGGCCTTACCGATATGGTAGATAAAAACCTGATAAAAGGTATTTTAACCGGCAGCGGGACCTTAGAAGATAAAGGCGCGAAACTAATTGACGCAGCTAATAGCAAAGGGGGTAAAGATAACGTGACCGTGGTGCTTGCGCATAATGATAAAGCCCCGCGCCAGCAAAACGCCACCCGTCCGGCGGCGGCTACCAGGGTGCCGGAGGAGATCATCGACCCTAAACATGAGCCCAAACTGCCCGACGGACCAACAAAAATACCTGTGAAAAGTAAAAGTAACCGGGGAACGGTAGTGCTGCTTTCTATTTTGTTCCTGGTGTTTTTATGCGGATTTGTATGGCAGTACTGGCTTAACCAGCAACTAAAGCACGATGACGTTAAATCAGCTGTAGCAACTAAAACCGTGAAGCCGAAAAGTGCGGGAGAAATAAAACTACAGGATACCCTCAATAAATTAAAAGGCAATACGCTTATACTCTCGGATGCCGACTTTAAGGAACCTATTATTTTGAGCGATTCCATTTACATTACAAAGGATAGTTTGTACATAAAAGCAAAAGGTAAAATTGTATTTAAAAAGGATTCTGCCTACAACGGCCCCGGGATAGTGCTATCGCCTCAAAGCAAATATGTGGTGTTGGATAGTGTAGTTTTTGAAAGTTTCCGGGTGGCGGTTGCAACGCACAATGATGCATTGGTGTTAAAATATGTGCAGTTTAACAACTGTGTATTGCCTGTACAAACATCCTATATTTTCCCCAATAAAAAATACATTTCGGGCAGGTTGTTTGGTGGTATGTTCAATATAGATTCATTACCCAAAGCCATCAAAAAATAATGGATAAGGGTACACCTAATGCTCCGGGCAGGAGAATGGAACGGCTGTTTTTACTGCTCACCGGTATTGTGCTGGCTGTGTTGTTTGGCAAGCTTTATACCGTTTTGCAGCAAAAGTTTGTTGATGTAGATAAACGGCTTCTTGATGGTACTATAGTAAACCTTAATGCGCCAAATCCCGCCAAAAACGTAGCCGCGTTATTAAAAAAAGGGTACTATTTTGATGATCCCAGGGATGTTGATTACATCGAATCAATTATTGCGGGTAAAGCAAATGCAGCCGTGGCTTTTGACAATGCCGGTGAGCTCAACAAACGCAGGTATTATGTTAATGCCGATGACGCCATTGCGCGGGGCGGCGAGTTGTTCAGACAAAGGGTTATGGATTCGCGTGAGTTGCTGGGCTACACCGGTGATGATTCTGTAAGGTTTTCACAGGAAAAAAATCACCCGCCGGAAATACCTGCACAAACCGACCTGGGGCTGGGTGAATATAGCATCAGGGGAACTATCAAACATAAAGATCAGCCTGTTTCGGGCGTTTTGGTTAGGCTGAATATGATATTGCCTAAGGATAGTATTTACTCCGACGAGGAAACTGCCGCTAAAAATACAACAACCGAAAACTCTCCATCCACCAAAAAAATTTATGTTTTAAATGCCGATAAAAAGCGACAGCTGCAATCACTAACTGCTTTTGCCCGTTCCGATGCCAATGGCAAGTATGAATTTAAAAACCTGCCTACAGATAAAGCCTTTGAGCTATTACCCTTGCAACCAGGTTTTGAGTTTGGTCGATCCCAAGGGGTTGTAGAGCTGGGTGGTGATAAAACTATCAACTTTTTCCAATCGGCGCATAGTATAAAACTGCTTTCGACTCGTGATTTTAATATCCTGAAAAAGGAGGGGGCATTCATTGTTCGTACAATTGACGATTTTAATAGCTGGTACTGGATAATAGCAGCCAGCTTTTTTGCCGGGTTCATCCTGATCCATATCCTCCTCAGTTACCGTTATCCGCAGGCCGATCAATTGATTTTGCCATTGGTAATGATGCTCACCGGCATCTCGTTCCTTACATTATTGAGTTTACAGGACCCATTAAGGGATAGGTTTTTAGCCAAAGACACCCTTATGTATTTAGGTATGGGCGTTGGTGCTGTTTGCCTTATGCTGTTCATTAACCTGCGACGGTTTACTGCAGACTCGGCGTTGTATAGGTTGCTCATATTTAAAAAGGCGCGTAGTGCTGCTAATGGCTGGCCATGGGCTATTGTGGCAATGGGCATTTTGTTCAGCACCATTTTATTTGGAACGGGTCCGGAGGGCAGCGGGGTAAAGGTTAACCTTTTGGGATTTCAGCCGAGCGAGATTGTTAAATATTTGATCGTTATTTTCCTTGCGGGATTTTTCGCTGCTAATGAAAAATTCATCAGTCAGTACGCCAGTTGGGGTAAGCGCTGGTCGTTTTTTTCATTTGCTTTAATAGCTACCGTTATAACCCTGCTGCTGTTTTTGGTATTGGGCGATTTGGGCCCGGCAATGGTTATCTGCTTCACATTTATTATCCTGTTTTCTTTCTCCCGCGGCGATTTTTTGTCGATGGCCGGTTTTGTGATTTTATTTGTGTTGATCACCTGGTTTTTTGACAATGTTTGGCTAAGTACGGGCGTCACTTTTGGTATACTGGGTTTGATCGGATTTTTAAAGCCAAGGTTCCTGAGCGAATCGGCTATTATGGCGCTTATTGTGGTTAGCGCGTTTTTAACCATCGATAAAATTCCGGGGTTGGATAAGATCATCCCTGGCCCGGTTGAGCGCCTGGTGGAGCGCAAAGCCATTTGGCAGGACCCCTGGAACAATGAGGTGTACGGTGGAGACCAGGTTGCCAACGGTCTGTGGGCCATGGCTGGCGGCGGCCTAACGGGTGAGGGTGTAGGCCAGGGCTTTGCCAAAACCATACCCGAAGCGCATACTGATATGATATTGCCTTCTATAGGCGAAGAGTTTGGTTGGGCAGGAATGGCAGCTGTGTTTATATTATTTTTACTGTACCTGCACCGATCTATTATCATCGGACGGCAAACGGGCACGCCACTACTTTTTTACCTCAGCGCAGGTATTGGTGTATGTACCTTTGTGCAGTTTTTGCTAATAGCAGGTGGGTCTATCGGTGCATTGCCATTATCGGGGGTATCCCTGCCTTTTGAAAGTTATGGTGGTTCATCGCTGGTAATTAATTTATTGGCCACTGGTTTTTTACTGTCGGTATCAATGGTAAAAGGTACGCAGGTGCAAATGAGCTTTATCACCAAACAACAGGATAAAAACCTGGTGCCGGCATTGGCAGCTGCATTGGCCGGGGTGGTTTTGTTAACAGTAAACGTTTCCCGCTATAGTGCCGACAATAAAAAATGGGTGGTTAAACCAGCTTTGGTTGCTGATAAAAGCGGATTGAGAATGTTTAGCTATAACCCGCGCATTGCCATCCTGATGAACAAGCTGCAGGCTGGTTCATTGCTGGATAGAAATGGTTTGATACTGGCAACCAGCAAGCCGGAGTTGATTTCAAAACAAAGGATGAAATTAGCGTCATCGGGTATAAAGAATTATAACCTCGATTCGGCTGTACATAAGCGACTGGAAAGGTTTTATCCTTTCGAGGAGCAAATGTTTTTTTGGACTGGCGACGCAAACACCGGTGTATTTAACGGCAGCACCAACGGCTATTTTGCCGAATATGAACATGCCGCCGAACTACGTGGTTTTAAGATGCCCATTACCAGTTATAATGTAAAGGCATCCCGTTTTCAGGAAGACAGGTTTTTACCACGAGGCGTTAAGGAAATGACGGTAGCTAAAAAAGATTATAGCGCATTGGCGCCTTTGCTGCTGACTGATATTAACGGACCCGAAGTAGCTGCGTTCAAGAACCGGAACCGTGATGTAAAACTAACCATGGATGCCGATCTGCAGACCAGCATCCAGCAATCTATAGCTACAGATACTTCCTTATATGATAATCGCGTATCTGTTGTAGTAATGGAAGCCAATACCGGCGATGTGCTGGTATCTGCGCAATATCCATTGCCTCCCGTGCATAATTGGGATCAGCTGACCATGTCGCAAGCCGACCAGAACAAATTAGCCAACTGGATGACCACTACCGACCTTGGTTTTACCTACGCCTCACAACCGGGCTCAACAGCCAAGGTATTGACCGCTATGTCGGCCTTTAACAAATTGGGGATGGATGCTGCTAAAGTTACCTATCATGTGAGTATGGGGGAACGCATCCGAACAAAAGGCATTGAGCCGGATGAAACCGGGACGATCACAATGGAACGGGCCATAGCAAAATCAAACAACGTATATTTTATTAAGCTGGCCAATCAACAACACCTGGAAGAGTATATGGTTAACCTTTATATGAAGACAGGGATGTTTTTGCACGGTGTAGGAGGCTATTATTACAATAAGCCTGCTGACAATGATACCCAGGAAGAAAAATGGCGTAACCTATGGCGTAAAACGGAATTTAATACCCGGCCACGCTATGATCCTAACAATATTCATAAAACCAGGGCCAAAGGGATCTCGGGCATGGCATGGGGGCAGGGTGAGCTGATAGCTACTCCCGCATCTGTGGCAAGGCTGGTATCAGGTGTGGCTAATAATGGTATACTGTTGGCTAACCGTTTTGTACTCAACATTGGCAAAACAAAAACACCAGTAAAAGATGGTATCAAATTAACTGACAAGCCGGAGTATGCAGGTTTGCTAAGGCAATATATGATAACCCAAAGTGCACCTAAAGTGCCTATATTAGGCATAGCGGTGGCCGGCAAAAGCGGTACGCCCGAGCGCATAGTTAAAAACAAAAGCGTGAACGATGGCTGGTATGTTTTTTTTGCACCTGAGGCAAACGGAAAAGGTAATATGGTTGTTTGTATCCGTGTAGAATCAACTAAAGGATCATCAGACGCAGTTCATTTGGCGGGAAAGCATGTTATCCCATTCCTGCTAAAGAAAGGTTATATGAAAAGTATAGTTCCGGTAGAGATAGAAGCACCAGAAGAAGCGAACCAATAAAAATATGGAACATGGCATTTAATTTTTTTAGTAAAAACGGGGGCGAAAAGCGCCCGATGGATGTAAAAAGCCTGCGCGATGCGTTATTACGTTTTATAAAAGAAGCCTTGCAAAAGGTAGAAGGCGGCGAGGGAAGGCATATTAAAGAGTTGTTGCTATATGTTACGCCAATTGCAGAGGAAAAACATTTGTATGAGGGTGCGGTTTACGTGCACGAAAAAGAAGTTTTTCGTAACGAGATCCAAAGAATAGCCGATGATTATGCTATTGAGTTGCCTGACGACTGGACGATAGAGGTGATCTTTACCGATGTATTACCCACAGAAGCTTCTAAGATTCCGGAACTTGATGCAGCTTTCCTGATGCATACCCGCAGGCAGGTTGCGCACAACGCTTCATCGGCAGTAGCCTATATCCGGATATTGAGCGGTGAGGCTGAGCAAGAGGAGTATATAGTTAAGGCAACCGATGGCAAGATCAATATTGGCCGGGATAAAAAAGCGGTGACAGATAATGGATCATACCGACTGAATAAGATTGTGTTCCCAGCCGTAAGTAATGATGAAAGCAATAAGTTCATCAGCCGTCAGCATGCTCATATTGAGTGGAACAAGGATACGGAGTGTTTTATGATCTTTGCTGATGAAGGAGGCGTACCCCCGCGTAATAAAACCAAGATCAATATTGCAGCGGATGATAAATCGATTAAGCTAAACTCAACCCAAATAGGCCACCCCATGAGCGAGGGCGACCAGGTGATTTTGGGCGAATCGGCAGTGTTTTTATTTAGTATTAAAGCCGAAGGGTAATCAGGGTTAGTTACCTATCATATGCTTAGAAAAATCCCGTTATTAATAATTGCGATAGCCACAAGTACGCTGGTTCATGCGCAAACTGCCGATGAGGTTTATAACACCTACATTGATTTTAACGAAGCCCGGATGAATGCAGATTCAGCCAGATCAATGACCCTTGCTGAGAAGATACTGCCCGATACAGCTAAATTAACTCAAAAAGTACGCACCAGTTTTTATAACTCCCTGGCAAAATTATATGAGGATGATGATCAAAGTATAAACGCCATTAAGTACTATAAATTGGTTGTTGCCTCCCAGCCGGATTATTATGTAGCACACAGGGCTTTAGGTTACCTGTATATTAAAGATATCTCCGGCAAACAAACAGTTGTTGATGCAGCCTACATAACCAAAGCAAAAGCTGCCTTGCCCCACCTTGAAAAAGCCCAGGCCTGCGAACCGGACGATAATACGCTGGTAATTATCAAGGTACTTTACAGGAATTTAAAAGATGAGAAAACGCTTAATATGCTGCCTGCGCGCCTGGAAACGCTCAGGAAAAATTGTATCGATCTGCTAACTGATCAGTAAGCTCCGGATGTGCAGATGTGCAGATTTCAGATGTGCAAATGATGATTTCCAATAAATGACTACGAGGCTAATCTGTACATCTGAAATCTGGAATTTGCACATCTATCCCAAGCTTATTTTTGCCTGAAACTATCGCCAATAAATTCCAGCGCGTCGGTAATGCCGGTTCGCCAGTAGGTCCAGGTGTGGGCACCATCACGGATCCGGAACTCATGGGGAACCTTTTTTTCCACCAAAGCAATATGTAGTAGGGAATTCCCTTTGCTTAATGCGTCATCATCGCCGCAATCTATCCAGTAACGTACCTGTTTAAGATCATCGGTAGTTTTACCTTGCACCAGGCCAAGTATAGAATTGCTTTTCCATGTATCATTCAATCGCTCAGCGCCTTTAAGATCTGGTCCGAAGACCTTGCTGTATACCTCTGCCCAGCGGGCATCGGTTGTTGCCATAAAATCTTCGTCGTTGCGTACTGCCGCGCTAAAGGCTGCTGCTGCGGAGAACATATCCGGGTGTTTTATGCTATAGATAAGTGTGCCATAACCACCCATTGAAAGCCCTGCAACTGCACGATATTTTTTGCTGTTTTTAACGCGGTACTCCTTTTCAACTGTCGGTATAAATTCTTTGAAAAAGAAATCCTCATAGTTCTGTTTACCATTATAGGAATTGATATAAAAGGTAGCCTTCGCATCGGGCATTACAATTATCATCGGCGGAATCCTGCCTTCGGCAATAGCTTTATCGGCATAACGGTTAACCTCGCCAAACTGTAACCAGCCGGTCTGGTTGTCACCATATCCATGCAAAAGGTATACTACCGGGTAATTCCTGTTTGATGTTTCGTAATCAGCCGGCAGGTAAATAGCATATTTAACGTTATACCCTAAAATATCGCTTTTAACGTTTTGCTCTTCTATCACTTTACCCACAGGGATATTCTGCGCATATACAGTTGTCGCTGATAAAAGGAAACAGATCAGGAGAATTTTTTTCATTTGTATCAAGTATTAAGATTTATTTGGCTTGTTAAATCATTTTACTGTTTTTTATTCACACACCTGCACATTTATTAATCAGCATCCCTTACCCAGGGTTCTTCCCCAACAAAAGCTATGTTTAGATTAGTATGGTCAATTTTAAATTTCCAGGTAATATTTTCGTGTTTGTCGTTTTTAATATCGCTGCAGCCAAAAAAATAATGCACCATAAAGTTGCATTTGAAGGTTCCTGTTAAACTATCGGCATTAAAAGTTGCGTTAACGATATCAAACTCAAGTACCTCCGGAGAACCACCTTCATCATAAAAATAGGATGCCAGGCCCCGGCAAAAGTTATCATAGATTTGTTTATCATCAAATACTTTATTCAAAAACTGCCCAATAAAAATATCCTGGCCTGATAACCTTTTCAGGATATCCGCAGAAACCGGTAATTCAAAATCCTGTGCCATATTCAGTATCAAGTAATTAGTATTAAGATCATTTACAGCTAAACTTGCACATCTGTATTTAGAAATCTGCATATCTGTAGTCTATTTCTGTCTAAAGCTTTCACCCATAAAATCCAGCGCGTTGGTGATGCCCGTACGCCAGTAAGTCCAGTTGTGCGCGCCATCACGTACACGGTATTCGTGAGGCACCTTCTTTTCGGTAAGAGCGATGTGCAGCAGGCAATTTCCTTTGGTTAAAAAGTCGTCATCACCGCAGTCAATCCAGTAACGCACTTTGCTCAACTCATCTGTGGTTTTGTTTTGTACCAGGTCTAAAACAGAATTAGCCTGCCAGGCTTTGCTTAGGCGGTCTTTCCCCTTTAACCCGCGACCATACAGTTGGCCAAAGACCTTTTCATAGTGTTCATCTGGCTGACTGATCATCTGATCCTCAGGAAGTACAGCCGCGCTTAGGGCTGCTGCCGCCGAAAACAGCTGTGGATATTTAATTGCGTATATCAGCGTACCATAGCCACCCATTGACAGGCCTGCCACACCGCGATATTGCTTTTCGGTTTTTATGCGATAAGCTTGTTCAACGTGCGGCATAAATTCTTTGATAAAAAAGTCCTCATATTTTTCTTTACCATCGTAAGAGTTAATATACCAGCTCGAATCGGCATTTGGCATCACAATGATCATCGGTGGGATGGTACCGTCGGCAATGGCTTTATCGGCATACCGGTTAATTTCGCCAAACTGTAGCCAGCCGGTATTATCATCTGTATAGCCATGTAAAAGATACACAACCGGGTAAGTGCGGTTAGCAGTTTCATAGTCGGCAGGCAGGTAAATGGTAAACTTTACATTGCGTTTCAATATCTTGCTTTTAACCGTTTGCTCTTCAATTACTTTGCCCTGGTGCTGTGC
Source organism: Mucilaginibacter sp. P4_G9 (assembly GCF_056400985.1). Lineage (NCBI taxonomy): Bacteria > Pseudomonadati > Bacteroidota > Sphingobacteriia > Sphingobacteriales > Sphingobacteriaceae > Mucilaginibacter > Mucilaginibacter sp. P4_G9. Next base: position 15,985 of record NZ_JBFUKF010000083.1, read on the forward strand.
AAAAGAGGTGCTAACGCTTAAAATGAAGAAAAAGAACAGGCATTTTTTTAAAATATTTTTCATGGGTTTGGTTTGTTTTGGCTGATCGTTAAAAATTCAGAAGTTTGCCCTGTTTAGGATAAATTAGGTTTAATTGTAATTTATTTTCTGCTTTAAGCTCGGTTTTTATTTTGCTGATATTGCTTACAGGTAGTTTTAAATGAGTAACAACAACATTTAATCCTTTTAACGCTGTTTTACCGGTAAAGGTGGCAAGTTTATCCATTTCGGTCATCAACCAATTAGGCGTAAGGTGCCCAAACAGCGTTTTATCCGGCTGCCCATTAGGGAAAGATACTTCTATCAAAATGGCTTTTAACTGTTTGTTTTTAATCAGTGGGGTAATAGCTTGCCAAAGGTTTTGCAGGTTGCTGCTTTTTTCAATCTCGTCTGGCCCGGTATCGCCTAAATATAAAACATAAGCACTATTGCTATGTATCAAAAAGGCGGTACTGGTAAGGTTTGAATGGCTCAATGGGAATGCCTGCACTTTCATGTTGGTATTATCGATGGCCGTTTCGTAACCCGGGTTAAGCACCTGGTAATGGAATTTTTTTAGGATCGGGGTTTCACCCTGGTCGGCAAAATTGGCCCAGCTTGCCCAGGTAAAATAGTGGGTTTTTAGGGTTTCGAGTGTGCTTTGCAAGCCGTAGATGTTTTTGGTGCTGTCATCCGGCGAGTTGATGATCAACCCTGCGAGATGATCGAGGTGGGCATGCGATATGAAATATCCTTTGATGTATTGCCTTAATACTTTTTCCTGCGGCACAGCGAAAACCTTATTTTCAATGGCTTTTTTTATACCATAGTGCAATGTACCGGCATCTAAACAGATGTAATCGTTGGTTCCATTAGCCGCCAGCATATAAGCTGATAAGTTGCTTTCATC
>NZ_JBFUKF010000084.1:0-28970 GCF_056400985.1 Mucilaginibacter sp. P4_G9
ATACGTAACTGCAGATTTTTTTAACCTGCTGATGATTAAGCACAGTAACGCATGGGCTAATAACTTAGAAGACATATTGGATTTTGTGATGTTCACATATTTTATTATATCGCAGGATAAAAGACCATTATATAAAAGAAACGCGCGTATCCTATCTGCTGTTGTAATCCTATTATCCTTTATTGATATTTTTTATATTCAGGGGTTTTGGCAAAGAGCTACTATAGCCATTGTACTACAGGGATCCTTTATATTATCATTGGTTTGTATTTATTACTATAACCTGCTTAGGGAAGCTCCAGAGCACCTTTTTCTGTTAAAACATCCACCGTTTTTGGTTGCTACAGGCTTGCTTTTTTATTTTCTTTCGCTTTCTTTCTATTATTCATGTTTTAACTACATGGTATATAAAAACAATTATCATTTCTATATTTTGGCATCAACTATTCCAGGGCTTGCTAATTTGATGCTTAATGCCTTGTTAATATATGCCTTTATTTGCTCTTTTAAAGCAAATAAAATAGTTGGCTCATGACGGCACCGGAAGGACACACAACCACACAACGGTTGTTCTTGCCGGTGCCATGAATAAGATAGCAGTCATGCCGATGCTGCTTCAGACAGTAGATGTACTTGCTGCGGGGTCAGAGCCGCTCAACTTTGGAAAAACCGGTCCGCCAACTTGTGTCTGATTTTGTTAACAGGTTTAATTTTTAACATGCAATATTTAGGATAATTAAAAAAAATGCTTCTGGATGAGCTATTTTAGCATTTATATTTTAAAGACCATAAGTATTGCATGTTATTATACAATCTTTATTACGTATCCTTAATTTTGACATTTTTGTTTTGTTTGTATGCTTATAAGCAGTTAGATACGAACTTTAAGTGGTTTCTGCCGTACCTGGCATTTACTGTTGTTTTCGAAACGGCGAATTTTTTAACTGGCTTATAATTAATCATACCAACTCCTGGGCAGGCAACATCGAGGAATTAACAGAGTTTATCCTTTTTACTTATTTTATGACAACTCTTGCAAAAAGAGAATCCTATAAAAAAAAGGTATACATACCTGCTGCTTTTGTAATACTGTTTTCACTTATTGATATGGCCTTTATCCAGGGAGTTTGGAAGTTGAACACCATAGCAATGGTAATACAAGCTTTATTTATTTTGACTTTAATTTGCATTTATTATCATAATTTATTCGAAGAAGCAGAGGAGGGTTTGGCGCTTATAAAGCATCCGCCGTTTTTAGTTGCTACGGGCTTGCTTTTTTATTTTCTTTCAAAGAGTTTTTATTATTCGTGTTATAGCTACATGGTATATAAAAACAATTATCATTTTTATATTTTGGCGGCAACTATTCCGGGGCTTTCAAACTTGTTGCTCAATTCACTCTTAATTTACACTTTTTTATGCTGTTCAAAGACGAAGAAGTTATCTTTGAAATAATTGCAGACAGCACCATTGCTTGTATTGGCTTTTGGGCTACATTTAAAAAATACATGGGACAGATGGAACAAATCACTCAGGATAAAACCAAGACATGCTGTTCTCATTTAGCTTCATCAATATTGCATGTTATACAATCTTTATTTCATATCCCTAATTATAACTTTTTTTTGCTGTTTATATGCGTATAAACGGCTCGATAGAAACTTTAAATGGTTTCCTTGGTATCTAGCGTTTGTAATTTGTGTTGAAGTTGCCAGTATGCGCGGCTTGCTTATAATTAACCATACCAACTCCTGGTGCAACAACAATGTTTCATTAATGGAGTTTATCCTTTTTACTTATTTAATCACCTCTTTTAGTGGTGATGCATTGTATAAAAAGAAGGTATACATATTCGCGGGCGTTATAATCCTTATTTCACTTATCGATATGGTTTTTATCCAAGGAATTTGGAGGTTAAATACTCCGGCAATAATATTGCAGGAGCTATTTATTTTGACTTTAATTTGCATTTATTATTACAATTTGTTGGCCGAGGCCCGTGAGCACTTGATACTTCTAAAGCATCCACCGTTTTTGGCTGCTACGGGGGTGTTTTTTTACTTCCTTTCAAATTCGGTTTATTATTCCTGTTATAGTTACATGGCATATAAAAGCAATTATGATTTTCTTATACTGGCGAGAACTATTCCGGGGATATCAAACCTGTTACTCAATTCACTCTTAATATCTGCCTTTTTATGCTTTCCAAAGAAGGCGCTATCCCTACAATAATTGCGGCGTTGCACTATTTTAGCATGTAATTTAAAGATCGTGAATATTGAATGCTATTATTTAACTTTTATCTTCTTTCTCTACCTATAACATTTGCTGTATGCCTTTACGCGTATAAATCGTTTGACGATAGTTTTAAGCCGTTTTTGCCATACTTTGCTTTGTTGATTGTATATGTAAGCGCAGATTTTTTTAACCTGCTGACGATTAAGCACAGTAATGCATGGGCTAATAACTTAGAAAACATATTTGATTTTGTGATGTTCACGTATTTCATTATATCGCAGGATAAAAGACCAATATACAAAAGAAGAGCGTGTATCTTGTCTGCTGTTGTAATACTATTATCTTTTATTGATATTTTTTATATTCAGGGGTTTTGGCAAAGAGCTACTATAGCCATTGTACTACAGGGTTTGTTTATTTTATCATTGGTTTGTATTTATTACTATAATCTGCTTGAGGAAGCCCCGGCGCATCTTTTTCTGTTAAAACATCCACCGTTTTTGGTTGCTACAGGATTGCTTTTTTATTTTCTTTCGCTTACTTTTTATTATTCCTTTTTCAATTACATGGTGTATAAAAACAATTATCATTTTTCTATTTTAGCTTACGCCATCCTGGGCATTTCCAACCTGATCTTAAACGCCATTTTGATATATGCTTTCCTATGCTCATCTAAAAACAAACGGACTAAATCATAGTATTACCTTTACTGCCGTAATTTATTTGAAAGACCGCGGGGGCTTCGGCCTTTAAAACATTCACCGTTTTTAGTTGCTAAGGGTTTACTTTTTTATTTCATGTTTTAGCTACATGGCATATAAAAATAATTATCATTTTTATATTTTGGGAGCAACTATTCCGGGGCTTTCAAATTTGTTGCTCAATTCACTTTTAATATCTGCCTTTTTATGCTGTTCAAAGACGAAGAAGTTATCCTTATAATAATTGCAGGTACTGCATTATTGCTATTGCTTGGATTTTTTATGGTTGGGTTTTTGTTGATGTTTCAAAAAAAGCAGAACAAAAACGCACTCGAAAAAGCCGAATTAAAATCATCATTTAAGCAGGAATTGCTAAAAACCCGTATCGAGATCCAGGAGGAAACACTTAACTATGTTAGTCGCGAAATGCATGACAATATTACCCAGGTATTATCATTTGTAAAACTTAATCTTGGCCTGTTGGGCAAAAAGCTTGATGGTGATGAGCAGACCAAATTAAATGATACCCGTGAGCTTGTAGCGCAAACCATTACAGATCTGCGTAACCTCTCAAAAAGCCTTAGCTTTGAGCATATAAGCGCATTGGGACTGGTAAAAACATTAGAGATGGAGGCTGTCCGGATCAATAAAAGCGGGCTTATTCATGTGGATGTAACGGTGGAAGGCGAAGTTTACAGCCTGGGCGAACAGCGCGAACTGGTTTTGTTCAGGGTATTCCAGGAGGCATTAAATAATGTGTTGAAACACGCAGATGCCGCAAACATTAAAATAGGTTTGCATTATAACACACAAATGTTTAATTTAACCATCGAAGATGATGGCGTTGGTTTCCAGCCCGAATTGCTTAACGACAAGAGTGGATCGGGGTTGCGTAACATGACAAACAGGGCAGGTTTGATTGGAGCAGAGGCGGTTATAAGCAGCTCACCCCAAAAAGGTTGCACTATTAAGCTGTCATTGAACCCCCTGGTACAAGAAATTTATGCTAACGGAACCGATTCAAATAGCCCTGGTTGACGATCACCGCCTTTTTAGGAGTGGCATGGCCGCGCTAATAGATAGTTTTGGCGGCTATAGTATTCTGTTTGAGGCCGCAAACGGTAAAGAACTGATAGACAATATTGCCGAGGGAATTATACCTGATATTATTTTGCTTGACATTAATATGCCTGTTATGGATGGTACATCAACCGCCCAATGGCTTAAAAAGCACCATCCATCTATCCGGGTTATCATTCTATCCATGTTTGAGGATGCCGAAAAGGTGTTATCAATGGTGATGGCAGGAGTAAAAGGCTATCTGTTAAAAGACGCGGAGCCCGATGAGTTTGAAAGGGCATTGAGTAAAGTTTCGGAAGGTGACCTTTTTTACCCCGATTTTGTTACCAAGCACCTGCTGAATAATTTTAATATAGATAAAGCGGCACAGGTAAAACTAAATCCGCGTGAAATTGAATTTTTACGCCTCACCAGCACCGAACTCACCTACAAGGAAATTGCAGATACCATGTGCATAAGCGTGCGTACAGTTGATAGTTACCGCGACCAACTTTTTGAAAAACTGCAAATTAAAAGCCGCGTTGGCCTGGTTTTATACAGCATAAAAAACAAGCTGGTTGATTTGTAATTTGCTAATTTAATTAGCAAATTTGCCTTATGGCACATGAAGATAACCCAGACTTTTTTAAAGGCAGGGGGGCGCAGGTTAATACCCACAATAAATTCCTGAAAAACAAATATGTGGCCGACCATATTGAAGGGCTCGACGAGCCCTTGCTTGAAAATAGCTTAACCCAGCTTTTTGAGGAAACGCCCAAAAAGATAGTAAGCGAATCAAACAGCCCAGACCTTAGCCATATGTACTCTATAAACCCTTACCAGGGTTGCGAGCATGGCTGCATTTATTGCTATGCCCGTAATACTCATGAATATTACGGTTTTAGTGCCGGGCTTGATTTTGAGCGCAAAATAATTGTAAAGCGGAACGCGCCCGAGCTTTTGGAGCAATATTTTAATAAAAAGAATTATAAACCGGTGTGCATCCTGCTATCGGGCAATACTGATTGTTACCAACCGATTGAGCGTAGCTTACAAATAACGAGAAAACTGCTGGAGGTTTTTTTGAAGTATAAAAACCCGGTTGCTATCATCACCAAAAATAATCTTATCCTGCGCGACCTGGATATCTTAACCGAGCTGGCTGCCATGAGCCTGGTGCATGTTAACGTTTCTATCACCTCGCTTAACGAGCAATTGCGCCAAAAGCTCGAACCACGTACGGTAACTGCAACGGGTAGGTTGGCCGTTGTGCAAAAACTATCAGAGAAGGGGATCCCCGTTAGGGTAATGGCGGCTCCTATCATCCCGGGCCTGAATAGCAATGAGGTGCCCAACATTATTAAGGCCGCGGCTGACAGGGGCGCGTTGGCTGCGGGATTTACCATTGTGCGCCTTAACGGCAGCATTGCCGAAATATTTAGCGACTGGATCTACAAAGCCTTTCCTGATAGAGCGGAAAAAGTGCTGAACATGATTCGAGAATGTCACGACGGGCAACTAAACGACAGCAATTTTGGGCGACGGATGAGCGGCGAAGGTAAGATAGCTGAATCTATCCACCAGATGTTCCGGATGGCTTGTAATCGTTTTATGGCGGGCCGGGAAATGCCGGAATATGATTACAGCTTATTTGTGCCTAAGAAGGGCCGGCAGACAAGTATGTTTTGAGCTACGAATGTTATCTGTAAATCAATTATTGCCTAAAAATGAGTTTGTGCTTTTTTCTAATGGTGTATAAATCTAACAGAACACCAACTCCTATGCCAACTGTATAGCACAATAGATCGCTAAACAAAAAGCCTTCTCCTAAAACCAGCCTGCCAAAGATGCTGTGCCGTAAATTATTTATCCAGGGTGCTTTATAAAGCTGGCTACACTCTATCGCGAAGCAAAATAAAAGGCTTGCTATAATAGCGAATTTTAAAGGCTTATTGATGAGCAGAAAACGCATGATAAAGTAAACCATCAGCGCCCAAAGAATATCGCCGATAAACAGCGGAATAAATTTAAAATGCCGGGATAGCAGGCCAATAATAATGGTTGCGACCGAAAGCATCAAATAAAGAATCCTTGATCTGGGCATAAAAGCTGTTTCACAAAAAAAGGCATCCTATAGATGCCTTTCATATTATTTAAGTGCTTTGCTTATATAGTCTCTGCTTCTAAGGCCATCTGCTCATCAACAAGGATACGTCCACAATGCTCGCACACGATGATCTTTTTACGCTGACGGATATCAGACTGGCGCTGAGGCGGGATCTGGTTAAAACAACCTGAACATGAATCGCGCTGGATAGTTACAACAGCCAAACCATTTTTGGCATTTTGACGCAAACGGTTGTAAGCTGTAAGCAAGCGCTCCTCGATGTTTGGAATAGCTTTTTCTGCCTGTGCAACAAGATCGTTCTCTTCTTTTTCGGTTTCGGCAGTAATAACGCCTAACTCATCTTTTTTAGCTTCCAGATCGCTTTTGCGGGCTTCCAGGTCGGCAAGGGCTTTTTCATACACCTGCGTTTTTGAGGAGATCTCAAAACCATATTCCCTTATTTTTTTCTCGCTTACCTGTATATCTAATCCCTGTATCTCAATTTCTTTTGATATGGCATCATACTCACGGTTATTCTTAACTTCGTTAAGCTGCGCTTCGTATTTTTTAATATTTGCCTGGGCGTCTTTGATCAGGTTTTTGCGGGTTACTATTTCATCCTCTACATCATCCAGCTCATATTTGATCTTTTGTATGCGGGTTTCAAGGCCAGCAACATCATCTTCCAAATCGGCAACTTCCATTGGCAGTTCACCCCTTACCTGGCGAATTCTATCAATTTTAGTGTGGATGGTTTGTAGTTCGTATAAAGCTTTAAGCTTTTGTTCTACGGTTTGTTCCATTAAATAAAATATTTGACGGGGTTTGTATTTACTTCTGTTAAACGGACGGCAAAGATAGGGAATTTTTTTCTAATTATATCATACATTAATTGCACCGTAAATTGTTCACTCTCAAAGTGTCCGATGTCGGCTATCACTATTTTTCCTTCGGCATCAAAAAACTCGTGATACTTGTAGTCGGCAGTGATAAAAATGTCGGCTCCGGCGGCCATAGCATGCTTCAGTAAAAAGCCTCCCGCACCACCGCAAACGGCTACTTTTTTAATGGGTTTGCCGGTAAATGCTGTATGCCTAATTACATGGGTACGCATCTTATCTTTTACATGAAACAGGAACGATTCCTGGTTCTGCGGCACTTCCAGCTCACCTATCATACCCGAGCCAACCTGCTGGTTTTGGTTGGTTAAGCTATAAAGGTCATAAGCCACCTCTTCATATGGATGGGCCAGTATCAACGCCATGATTATTTTACTCTCCAGGTTGGCCGGGTAAACGGTTTGGATGCAAATCTCATTTTCCCGGTGGCGTTTACCCGGTTCGCCAATGTAGGGCACGGTAGCATCATTGCCTTTAAAAGTGCCCAGTCCCTCGGCATTAAAGCTAACTTCACTGTAATTACCAATATTGCCTGCTCCCGCCGCAAATAAGGCATCGCGCACGGCATCGGCATGGCTGTGGGGTACAAATGTTACCAGCTTTTTAAGCAGGTTGTGTTTTGGTGCCAGTATGCGGCAGTTTTTTAAGCCCAGTGTATCGCAAATGCGGGTATTTACCCCGGTCATCACGTTATCAAGATTAGTGTGAATGGCGTAAATGGCTATGCGGTTGCGGATGGCTTTTTCTACCACGCGTTCTACATAAGTTTTGCCGTTAAACTTTTTTAACCCTTTAAAAACAATAGGATGGTGCGATATAATTACCTGGCAACCTGTAGCAATGGCTTCCTCAACCACAGCTTCGGTACAATCTAAAGAAAGCAGGGCTTGTGTTATTTCCTGGTCGGGGTTACCTACTATAAGACCTGCGTTATCATAATCTTCCTGGTAAACCAGTGGTGCAAGACTTTCAAGGTAGGCGGTAAGGATGGATAGTTTCATGAACAAATTTAACTATAAGATGGCAGGGTTAATTTTATGGGGTTAACATAGCCATGCGGTGACTTTCATAAGCCATATTTTTATTATACTCTAACGTGAGCGATTTATTGTTTATCAAATCAACAATAGTACCAATAAGGCAAAAGCCGCCGGTAAAAAGATAAAGTAAACCCATACCAATTTGCCCAAGTACAAAACGCTGTACGCCTGCAATTACAATAARACCAAGTAAGGTAAACAATAATATTTCCTGCGCGTTTTTGCGTTTGCTGGTGTAAACCATGTAAAAGTATTTGGTTTGATTTTCATTTAGTCCGGCGGTGGCTTGTTGTAAAAAGCCCATTTCTTCGGGCGTCATATCCTGAAAATTTGTGTAAGGATCCTGGTACGTGTTCATATTCTGTATAGGTTTTTGATTTAAGCTGTTTCAAATTTAATTATTTTATCATAATAACCATGCGCTAATTGTCAATACACCAGTTCCCGTTTATAAAGTTAGCGGCTTAAAAATTTTGTTACTTTTGTGGTTATTGATAACTGTTGTTTATGAGCGAAGAAAGATCATTGAACTTTATAGAGGAAATTGTTGAAGAAGATATAGCCGCCGGCAAAAACGGAGGCCGGGTGTTAACCCGTTTTCCGCCCGAACCTAATGGTTACCTGCACATCGGCCATGCCAAATCCATTTGCTTAAACTTTGGACTGGCGCAAAAATATAACGGCAAAACCAACCTGCGCTTTGACGATACCAACCCCGTTAAAGAGGATGTTGAATATGTTGACAGTATTAAGGAGGATGTAAAATGGCTGGGCTTTGAATGGGCCGAAGAATTATACGCGTCTGACTATTTTGACAAGATATATGAATTTGCTGTTGCCCTTATCAAAAAAGGCCTGGCTTATGTAGATGACAGCACAGCAGAAGAGATTGCTGTACAGAAAGGGACACCTACAGAACCTGGTACACCCAACCAATACCGCAGCAGATCGGTGGAAGAGAACCTGGAGCTGTTTGCCGATATGAAAGCCGGTAAATACCCCGATGGCGCCAAGGTGCTACGGGCTAAACTTGATTTAGCAGCACCCAACATGCATCTGCGCGATCCTTTGATGTACCGCATTAAGCATGCGCACCATCACCGTACAGGCGATGCCTGGTGCATTTACCCGATGTACGATTTTGCCCATGGTCAATCGGATGCTATTGAGGAGATAACCCACTCCATCTGTACGCTGGAATTTATACCTCACCGTGCTTTATATGATTGGTTTATTGAACAGCTGGGTATCTTTCCATCCAAACAATATGAATTTGCAAGGTTAAACCTCAACTACACCGTGATGAGCAAGCGCAAGCTGCTGCAACTGGTTACAGAAGGATATGTAGAGAGCTGGGACGACCCGCGAATGCCTACCATTAGTGGTTTACGCCGCCGGGGTTATACCCCTGCCAGTATCCGCGAGTTTTGCGAACGTATTGGCGTGGCCAAACGCGAAAACATGATAGATGTTGGCCTGCTGGAGTTTTGTATCCGCGAGGACCTGAACAAAACCGCATGGCGCCGTATGGCTGTGCTGGATCCTATAAAATGTATCCTGACTAACTACCCTGAAGGCGAAGTAGAAACGATGCATGGCGAAAACAACCCCGAGGTTGAGGGTGGTGATGGTAGCCGCGAGTTCCCTTTTAGCCGTGAGTTGTGGATAGAGCGTGAAGACTTTATGGAAGTTCCGCCTAAGAAGTTTTTCCGGCTGGGTGTTGGGCTGATGGTGAGGTTGAAAAACGCTTACATTATTCGTTGCGACGACTTTGTTAAAGATGCCGATGGCAATGTAACCGAGATTCGCTGTACTTACCTGCCCGAATCTAAATCTGGTAATGATACCAGCGGCATCAACGTTAAGGGAACTATTCACTGGGTAAGCGTACCACACGCCAAAACCGCCGAGGTGAGGCTTTACGATCGCCTTTTCCAGGTAGAGAATCCGCAAAGCGAGGAGGGTGACTTTAAGGACTACATTAACCCCAACAGCCTGCATATAATTAAAACAGCCTACATTGAGCCCGACCTGGCCAACGCCAAGCCCGGTACTCCGGTACAGTTTATGCGCAAAGGCTATTTTACACTGGATAAGTACTCAACAGCCGATAAATTAGTTTTCAACAGAACAGTTACGCTAAAAGACGGGTGGGTTAAGAAAGGCTAAAGGCAAAAGGCGAAAGGTTTTAACACAGGCGAATAGGATGATCTCCTTTCGCCTTTTTTATTGCCCCCAGTGGCAGCAACCTTTTACCTTTCGCCTTTACCCTTTCACCGCCCTTCAATACTTCCTATACACATTATACAACACATTCAAATCCAGCTGCGTCATGGCGGGGCTGTCTTCAATTTGTACAAAGTGGCGTTTAAAGGCTGTTATTGCAGCTGGCAGGTTGCTGGTATCATAGCCTATGAGGCGCAGGGCTGTTGCATAGTCAAAGTTGTCGGGTGGTAGCTCCAGCAGTTCGTCGCTCCAATAGCCGAAACCTTTTTGGGCCAACAGCTTCCAGGGAAACAGCGAACCTGGATCTGGCTTGCGGGCGGGGGCAATGTCCTGGTGGCCAATAAAATTTGTCGTAGGGATGTTATAAGCCTTTTTAAGCTGGGCCAGTAAGGTCAGCACGCTCTTTACCTGTACATCATTAAAAGGTTCATGGCCGTTGTTGTCAATTTCGATACCTATAGAACAGCTATTCATATCGCTTATGCTGCCCCACCTGCTAATGCCAGCCTGCCAGGCGCGCAGGTAATCGTTAAGCATGTGATATACCTTGCCATCTTTGCCAACTACATAATGGGCACTCACCTGGGGCTTTACCAATGTAAAAGTTTTAAGCGTTTGTTTGGCCGAATCCTGCGCCGTGTAGTGAATAATTACATAGTTTGGCTTGCGGGCGTTGAAGTTTACGGTACCAACCCATTCGCTGGGAATGGCAGCACCCAGGCTATCAACCAGCATGGCGGGTTGCTCGCGACTGATCACCTTCAGTACCGAATCTGCCTGGTGCCTGTACACCTTGTTGGTTATAGCGTATGGTCCTTTGGGCGAGCAGGAGCTGAGAGCGGCAAATGCAACCCCAATAAATATAGCGTAAACGGTAGTTTTCATAGGCGATGGAAGCTTATTCGCTAAAGTAAGTAAATAACAGTTTATTTAACGATTATGCCCATCCCTGATAATCGTGCTTATTTGAGCCAGGAGCAACATACATCAGGCTTTTTTCGTTTTCAAACTACTCATTAACTGATCATAAAGGTCATCGCTGCTGGTTTTATGGGGTTTAAGTTTTTTAACAGTAGCACGTTTGCCTTTTGATTTTGCTTTGATGATCTTCAGCAATTCATCATTGTATTCATCCTTAAATTTAGATACATCAAAATCTTCGGCATACTGATTTATCAACGCGAGGCCCATATCCAGCTCCTTTTTGCTTATGCCAACGTCATGGCCAACATTAAGCTCCTCTGTGCCGCGTATTTCCTGCCCAAAACGAATGCGGGTAATAACCAATACGTTTTCAACGGGGTGCACAATGCAAAGGCTCTCGGTGCTGCGTAAAACAAATCGCGCCAACCCGGCTTTTTTTGATTGGGTGAGCGCTTTCAGCAGTAAGGCATAGGCTTTATTATTGGGGGTATCGGGTTCGGTGTAATAGGATGTTTCATAAAACATGGGATTCACATCGGCGATATTAACAAAGCTTTCTATTTCAACTATTTTGCTTTTTTCGGGTGCAGCATCCTCGAAATCCTGGTCTTCAACTATCACATAGTCATCATTGCTCAGCTTATAGCCCTTTACAATTTTATCATAAGGCACCTCCTTATGTGTGCGCTCATTTACCCGCTGATAGCGGATGCGTGCATGATCCCGGCCATCAAGCATATCAAAATTAAGTGATGACGTTTGCACGGCCGAATACAGCTTAACCGGGATACTCACCAACCCAAAACCAATTGAACCTTTCCAGATAGATCTCATTACCAATGCGTTTTAATACATTGATATAACTAATAAAAGTGCGAAAGGGTTTTATAGAAATGCGTATTAGTTAACTGAATATAGCGCTGTTAACTAAGCTTTATGGCTGGCCTGTATAAATTATAAAAAATTAAAGGCTCAGTAACTGTATACCTTCACGCCATTCTCCAGTAAGTTCATTACATCCTCTTCGGTGCCTGTAAATGGTCCCGATGATTCAATTTTAAAACTGGCCATAGCTGCTGCAAACTCGCCTGCCTGCTGAAATGATGCACCTTTTATACGCTGGTATAAATAGCCTGCCATATAGGTATCGCCACAGCCTGTAGCATCCACAACCGCTATGGGCGCATAAGCCGGAATATTGTAAAAAACACCATCGGTATAAATAACAGAGCCCATACTGCCCAGGGTAAGCACCACTTCTTTAACCCCCCAGTCGGCCAAAATACGCGCACCCTCAAAAATATCATTACTGCCAGTAAGTACTTCGGTTTCGTATTCGTTGGCTTTCAGGATATCTACATAGCGCAAAGCCTCCCGTTTATCTGCCCAGTCAACAGGCACCACGTTTGTATTTTCAACCTTGCGTAAATAACCCTGCACATCTAACGAAACACGGCCGCGGCTATGCAGTTCTTTGATTAGTTCAACAGGCATATCATCGGCCAACAGCGGCCCTAAGTGAAAAATTTGTGCATCTATTTGCTGCAGTTGCTCAACAGTAAAAGGATTGGCCTTTTGCAATACCCGCTGGGTACGGTGGTCCTGGTTTTGGGAGTAGATATTTTCAAAATAAACAGAAAGCCCGCCTACAGACGCATTTACCTTAGTCCCTTTGGAGCGTAGTTTTTCAACAACAACCATTTCGCTTTGGGCAAGTGTAGTTACGAGTGTATAACTGACATCCATATTGCGGATGGCATTGGAAAAATAAAAGGAGGTGCCGCCGGCCATGTGTGCAACCGCGCGAGGTGTTACCACTTTATCTAATGTAATATGCCCTACACAACAAATATCGTACATGCTTTTTATCTATTTTGAATAAGCGCCTTACCAACCAGGAGCAAACCGCAAAGGTATGTAATATCAATGTTTAATTAATGTAAGGTTTTTAATACAGGCAAAAATATGAGCAGATTAGTTTTTAAACGATAAAGTGAATTTAGCACCCTCATTGGGTTTACTTTAAAGGGTTATATGCCCGCCCAGGCTGGTAATGTGATTATGTACCAGGTAAAGCCCTATGCCCTTGCTGTCATGATGCTGATGAAATTTTTGGCGAAGGCCAAAAATCTTGTCTTTTACATCTTCCATGTTAAAACCCAGCCCGTTATCGGCAAATATTATTTGTTTGATACCATTATTAATTCCCGAACTAATGGTAATGGCTGGTGGAACATCCGGACGGGCGTATTTTATGGAGTTGGTGATAAGGTTCAGGAAAATACTTTCCAGGTATGCTTTGTTAAATTTGATGGTACTGTTTGCAGCAAAGTTTACATTTATGGTAACGTTTGAATGCTGTAATAATGAGTTTAGCGAATATAAAATTGTGTTTAATGAATCATTAATGTCCAATTCTTCCACATGTACATTTAAACTATCTTTCTGGCTCAAAACATCAATATAATTATTTAATGTATCCTTTAAACTTTCCGAAGCGGCTTTCAGCATGCCTATAAATTCAACCGTTTCTTCATCCTGTATCTTTGAAACATCTATAAAATTAAATACCGATAGCAAATTACTCACAGGCGACCGCAGATCATGCGATGTGGTATATGTTAGCTGCTTTAGTTCGTTGTTTATTGTGGTCAGATGGGTTATGAGGGCATTTCTTTCTTCTTCCTGCTTCTTTTTGTGTGTGATGTTTTTGGCAATAGCAAAAACCAGCCGCTCGCTATCAACAGGCATCGATGTCCAGGCAAGCCAAACAATTTTGCCGCTTTTGGTTACGTAGCGGTTCTCGAAATTTAAAAGTGGGATATCGCGTGTCAGGTTATCCCGGTTTCTTGAGGTGATACCCTGGTCTTCGGGGTGTACAAACTCATTTATAGGGCGGGCAAAAAGTTCTTCATTGGTATATCCCAGTACTTTTGATACTGCTGAGTTTACCTTTTTAAAGTAACCATCGTAGCCGGCAATACAAAAAAGATCTGCGGATAGTTCAAAAAAACGTTCGAAATTAAAATCAGTGTCATTACCTGGATTAACACTATTGAACATAAGAAAATTGGTTTTATTACAGCCATCAGGGGGAAAGGCTATTAGTTGCAACGGGTTATACGGAAAGAGAAAAAAATAGTTTGTAACAAATTTGAAGACGAGTATGGATGTGCAGATGATAAATAGGATGTGCAGATTTCAGATACGCAAATGAGCAGATGACTAATTCAATTCTGTTGGTACTAAAATTCCGATTCAGATAGTCTGTAAAAATAAAAGCCTCCCAACCTTGCGCCGGGAGACTTTCAACCTAAACCTTATCACAATTAAACCGGTAAGATTACCAGTTCATATACAATCATACAATTACTATACCAAAGTAGGCTACTTTATGATTTTTTTTATCAAGTTGATTTCAATGCCTTTTCTGCTTCAAAAAATGAGCGTTTTTTTTAAGCTATTACCGGTAACTGAACAATTGTGTTAACAACTGTCGTTTTTGTTGTACACCATACAAAACACTTTATGCCTGTTTTACGGTCTTTTTTCTGCGCAGATAGCTATCGGCTAAAAATAAAGCCAGCACTACATCAAATACCAGGAACCATTTAAATACCTGGCTGCTAAAAATATGGCCCATGTTGGGCATTTTTATGCTGGCCGGCAGGGTAACCTTTACATCAACAGCCGAACCGGAAAAATGAATGTTGGCTATTGTAAACACTAACAATGCCAGTATGGTAAAAATAAAGAAGATGCCAACGCCCATTATGATGCGTTTATCAATGGCCGCCTTTAAAGGCTTACTTGCATTTTCGGTACGGATGGTTTCCATCACATTATAGGTAAAGGCCATTGATGGCTCATCAAGTTCCATGTTTGCAAACTCCTGGTTTAGCAGCAGCAACTCCTGGTATTTTTGCCTGTACACCTCATCCTGCTCAATAAGCAGGGCAATGGCATCCTGCTCAGCCGGTGTGCAGGTGCCATCAATGTAGTTCCAGAGTTTTTCTTCAATGGTGTTCATATCAGTTCTTTAACCTCATGTTTTAAATTACGCTCCAGCTTATCTTTCAAACGCTGGCGCGCCCTAAATAGTTTTACTTTAACCGTATTAGCCTCCATTCCCAATGTTTGGGCAATTTCTTCTAAAGATTGCTCGCCCTTATAAAACAAGGTGATGATGGTGGCATCATCGGGTAACAGTTGCTCAATGGCCTGGTTCAGGTAAAACGATCGCGATTTATTTTCCACATTATCAGGATCATAAGCCGACTCATGGTTTTTAACCTGTATGTAAGTGCCCTCGTCATCTATAGACTCGGTGGCCACCCTTTTTTTTCTCAAAAATGTCATGGCTGTATTATATACAATGGTATACAGCCATGTTGTAAATTTAGATTGCGCCTGGTACATGGCCAGCGAGCGGTAAGCTTTTATAAAGCAGTCCTGTGCAATTTCCTCAGCATCCTCGCGGCTTTTAGCAAAACGCATAGCCAGCGTAAACACAAAACGCTGGTGCCGCTTTACCAGGTCGGCATAAGCCGACTGGTTGCCAGCCAGTGTCTGTTCTATAAGATCGATATCTGAAAGCTTGCTTTGCATGTGTTACAACCTCTCTGACTACTGGACTTTTACTTAGGTTACAGGAAGGTACGAAAATATGTGCAGATTTTAGATATGCAGATTTTGAATTCAATGAAGAAGCGGATAAATAAAGCGGTTTTTATAACATCATCTGCACATCTGAAACGGCAAAGCCCTCAACGAAGTTAATTTGCATATCTGCACATCTGAAATTTGCACATCTGCATATCCGCATATCCTCAATTCCGCCTGTTAAACAAAAACGAGGCATAATATACCAGGGTAGCCAGTGCACTTATAGCGGCCACAACGTAGGTCATGGCGGCCCACCACAGGGCATCTTTAGCCAGTTCATGCTCATCGGTGGTTTGTATAATGCTATAATTGTTGTTGAGCCAGGCTAATGCGCGGCGGCTTGCATCAAACTCAACGGGCAGGGTTATAAAGCTAAAGAAAGTAACCAGTGCCAGGGCGGCAACACCTATAGCTAATACGATAGAGTTATTGGCAAAAAACAACAACATTATGCCAATGAAAAGGGTCCATTGGGTTAGCGTTGATGCCACATTGATAACCGGCACCATAGCCGAGCGAAAGCTTAACCAGGCATAGGCCTGCGCATGCTGAACGGCATGGCCGCATTCATGAGCGGCAACAGCAGCCGCGGCTATGCTTCTGCTATAATAAACATCCTGGCTTAAGTTAACAGTTTTTGTTTCGGGGTTATAATGGTCGGTAAGCTGGCCTTCAACACACATTACCTGCACATCAAATATGCCATGCGCGCGCAGCATTTTTACCGCCACTTCCTGGCCAGAAAGGCCTGATAGTAAGCCGATTTCCGAATATCGTTTAAATTTACTTTTAAATCGCCACTGTACAATAAAGCTTACCAGGGCAACCAAAATCATCAGTAACCATGCCGAGTTAAAGCCGATGTATCCCATAATTAATGATAGATGATTCATATTAAGTTAAAATTCAAAATTAAAAAGTCAAAATTCTCTTAGATCTTAGATTTCCACCGTCGTTGCTTCGTGCATATTCATGAGTGTTTGCAAGCCTTTTGTCATGCTGAACGAAGTGAAGCATCTATTATTGGCCATACTTCGTCGCCCTGTACGCGGCCTTGTTGGCTTAAGCGCCGCCCTGCATTTAAAAAAGCAGCAACCTGCTTTAAAAGTGTTGGTGTTGGAGCGGGGCTTTTTACCATCGGGAGCCAGTACTAAAAACGCGGGATTTGCCTGTTTTGGTACAGTAAGCGAACAAATTGAAGTAATAAATCGCTCATCCGAAGCTGAAGCAATGCGCCTGGTTGATTACAAGTGGCGCGGCCTGCAGCGCTTAAGGCAAAACCTGGGCGACGAAAATATCGGCTATCATCAATACGGTGGGTATGAGCTATTTATGGAGGATGAAGCCGATGCTGCAAAAAGTGCTTTCGACCGCGTAGATCACCTCAATAAAATATTACGGCAAGCCATAGGCGGGCCTGACATTTATTCAGTGGCGGATGAAAAAATTGCAGGTTTTGGCTTTAATAAGGTAGGCCACATGATCTACAATCCGTTTGAAGGGCAGATTCATACCGGTAAAATGATGCGTACCTTATTATATAAGGTATACCAGCTGGGGGTACTGGTGTTAAACAATGTGCAGATCTCGGCAATTGAACAGGAAAACAAACACATCTGCCTGCAAACAACCCAGGGAAACTTTAAGGCAGGCAAGGTGATACTGGCTACCAATGCCTTTGCCAGCCAATTATATCCTGAGCTTAATGTGATTCCCGGCAGGGGGCAGGTATTGGTTACCCGGCCAGTATCCGGTTTAAAGCTGAGAGGCACCTATCATTTTAATGAAGGCTATTATTATTTCCGTAATATTGATAACCGGGTACTATTTGGCGGCGGCCGCAACCTGGATTATAAAGCCGAAGAAACCTGGGACTTTGGGCATACCGATATAGTAAAGGAAAAGCTGCTAAGCTATCTGCATGAAGTTATCCTGCCTGATCAGCAAATTGAAATTGATTATTGGTGGAGCGGCATTATGGGCTTTGGCGAGGAGTTAAGCCCGATAGTGAAGGAGGTAAAGCCTGGTGTTTTTTGCGCGGTTAGGTGTAACGGTATGGGCGTAGCAATGGGAAGTTTGGTGGGTGAGGAAGTGGCGGAGCTGGCGATAAAATAATTTCGGAATTGGGAATTTCAATTTCGGATTCTTTTCCGCGGGTTATCCTCAACTTGTTTGAGCGCCTCAAAAGACAGGACGCTCCCGGCTCCACACCTTGTGTGAGTGGGGCGAAACAAGTTCAACATGACTTTAGGGCACTAAAACAACTCCACTAACCGCTCCAAGGCCATCCCTCTTGAGCCTTTTATCAGGATAGTTGAACCGGTTACCGGATTTGCCTTTAAGCCGGCGATGGCTTCCTCTGCGGTAGCATAGAAAGTAGCCTCCTGGTTTTGAATTTTGAATTTTGAATTTTGACTTAAAAAGTCTTTTCCAATAAATATCCGTTCATCAACTTCGGTATCCAAAGCTTTTTGAATAACAGCAGTATGTTCAAGGGCTGATTCTGGTCCCATCTCAAACATATCGCCGAGGATAAGTACTTTTCGATTAGCTTCTAACTTGCCAATATTCTCGATAGCCACAAACATGCTGCTTGGGTTGGCATTATAGTAATCGCAAATGAGCGTGTTGGTAGCTGTTTTAACAATTTGTGAGCGGTTGTTTTTAGGCTGATAACCCTCGATGCCTGCGTTGATTTCGGCGGCGGGCATATTAAAATAAGTACCAATGGTTATAGCCGCTAATATATTATGCAGGTTATAGGCCCCGGTAAGCTGTGTTTTTGCGGTATGGCTTTCGCCGGTTTTATTGTTAGTCCACTCCAGGGTAAGTAAAGGAGAGTTTTCAACCAGTTCACCGCTGATCAAATCGTCAATTGTATTGGTCCCGTAATAAACCACCTGGCTTAGCTTGCGTGCGGCGGCCATATCAATTAAAGTGTCATCGTCGCTATTAATAAACGTAACACCCGCTCCCCGAACCTCGCTCCCCGCACCACTTAAATAATCGTACAACTCCCCTTTGCCTTTCTTAACTCCTTCAATTCCGCCAAAACCTTCCAGGTGCGCTTTACCTACATTGGTGATTAAACCGTGCGATGGCTGGGCTATACCGCAAAGCAGTTCAATCTCTTTCTGGTGATTGGCCCCCATTTCAATAACCGCCATTTGATGCGAGGCATTTATGGTTAAGATGGTAAGCGGTACGCCTATATGGTTATTTAAATTACCCTGTGTAGCCTGGGTTTTAAACTGTTGCGATAGTACGGCGTTGATAAGCTCCTTCGTAGTGGTTTTACCGTTAGTGCCCGTAAGGCCAATAACGGGAATCTTTAATTGCCTGCGGTGGTGCCGGGCCAGGTCCTGTAAAGCAGTTAGCGTATCGTCTACCAGTAAATATTTTTCACCAAGCTGGTATTCCGGGTTATCTATTACAGCATAGGCCGCTCCCGCTTCAATTGCTTTTTGGGCAAAGGTATTGGCATCAAACTTATCGCCTTTAAGGGCAAAAAACAGGCTGCCTGCAGCAATTTTGCGGGTATCGGTACTAATAACAGGATGTTGCAGATATAGCTGGTAAAGTTGTTGGGGAGTAGTCATACGTAATCTGGCCGCGTTAAGGGCATGTTAAGCAACAAAGTTAATTGATTGATAAGTATATATTGGTTTGGGCGCGTATAAAATTACATATCAGGTTTTTTGGCAAAGCCAATCAGGCTAACATCAACAAGTTCCAATGATTTTACCATATGCTGAACCGTTTTTTTGTATTTTTTAAAATGAGGTGTTTCTATATGTAATTTGTACGCGGCTGTATCAGCATATATTTCGAGGATGGTAATGTGTGCCGGATTTGCTTTATCGGCCACGGCGTAATAAGTTAATACCCCGGGCTCAACATGAACAGCGGTTGTCATTTGCTCTTTAAGGGCGGCGTTATATTGATTTAACTGCGCAGGATTAACCTGGATCTTCGCCAGCCTCACCATTTGATTTTTTGGCTGTGCCATAGCCTTATTACAAAACGAAAGCGTGAAAATACCTGCAATAACAATTAAAAACAGGGAGCGGATTTGGCTAAAATTAATTTTAAATACCTGCATGTTATAGGAGATTTAAGCAACCTAAGATAGGTAACATATATCATTGATCTTTGTTCATCCAGCTTATTACAGCTTTAATTTCGCCGTAACTGTAATCATCGCCCAAAATTTGTTTTAACGGCGAAAGCATTTGGCTGCCATAGCTCTCCACCGCATCTTTAATGGCAGGAATCTTTTGCTGGGGCACTATCTCCAGGATATCTATCTCGCCCGATTCAATGAAGTGACTCAGGTGACCTTCAATGGTCATTGGAGATAAGCCACGGGCGGCTGCAATTTCGGGTATGCTTTTACCCTGGCGGTACATAGTAAAAGTTTCGGTACGGGTATCGTTGGTTTTGCGTGCTTTTGGGGTTCGCTCCACCCGGTCGGTTTTGGGTTTGCGCTCCCGTTTGGGCGATTTATAGGCTATTTTGGATTCCAGCCCTTTTTCTTTACAATAATCTTTAACAGGCTGCAACAGCTCACGACCGTAACGGGCAAGCTTAACATCGCCGAAGCCCGAGATCAAACGCAGTTCATCCAGGCTTTGGGGCAGAAAGGTGGCCATTTCAAGCAGGGTAGCATCAGACACGATAATGTAAGCCGGTACATTTTCCAACTTGGCAATATCATTACGTACACTCTTAATCCGGCTCAATAATTCGGCCTCATGTGGTGGAGCCTGTACATGGGTATGGGTTTCTTCTATTATCTCGCTTTCAATAAATTCAACCTTTTGCAAGCCTTTTAATACGGCAGCACTTTGGCTGGTTAGTTTTACTACAGGGTAACCATCATCGGTAACGTGCAGGTAATCCATCGTAATCAGCTCGCGTATATAGCGCTGCCAGTCGGGTTTGCTGATATCGGCGCCAATGCCATAGGTTTTTAGCTGTTTATGTTCATCGCGGATCTTTTCGGTTTTCGATCCGCGTAAAAAGTCTATCACATAGTTAACACCAAAGCGTTCATTTAACCGGGCAACAGCCGATAGCGCCTTTTGGGCTATCAGCGTACCATCAAAACGTTTAAACTCGGTTAAACAAAAATCGCATGAGCCGCAATTGGGGGGGAAGGCCTCATCAAAATAATTCATCAGATACTGCCTGCGGCAAGCCTGCAGCTGGCAATATTTCACCATATCGTTCAGCTTATTGAGCATAATGCGGCTTTGCGCCTCGTTGCCCTCAATGCGTGCAAAATGTTGCAATTTACCCGCATCTCCCGGCGAATAAAGCAATAATGCCTCTGATGCCAGGCCGTCGCGTCCGGCCCTGCCGGTTTCCTGGTAATAGCCTTCAATGTTTTTAGGCAGATCCATGTGCACCACGTAACGCACATTTGACTTATTGATGCCCATCCCGAAGGCTATGGTTGCTACAATGATCTTTACATCATCACGCAAAAAAGCTTCCTGGTTATTTACTTTTACTTCGTTACCTAAACCGGCATGGTAGGCCTCCGCGGCAAAGCCCTCATCTTTTAGGTCGGCAGCCAGGTCTTCGGTTGATTTACGCGACAAGCAATATATAATGCCCGATTCATCCTTGCGTTCGTTCAAAAAAGCAATAAGCTGATTAAAGCTGTTCTTTTTGGGTACAACCCGGTAGGTAATATTAGCCCGGTTGAATGAGGATACAAATACTGCAGGTTTATGAAGATTTAATTTTTCAAGGATATCCTTTTGGGTCAGCTTATCGGCAGTAGCGGTAAGCGCGATGACAGGCACATTCGGGAACTCGGTTTTTAGCTGTGCCAGCATCAGGTATTCCGGCCTGAAATCATGGCCCCATGACGAAATGCAGTGCGCCTCGTCAATGGCTATCTGTACTACCGGAAGGGTTTTTAAAAAGGCGATCATTTTATTATCACCGCCAAACAAACGTTCGGGAGCCAAATACAGGAGCCTTACCTGGTTGTTTCTAAGCTGCTCAACCAATCGCTTCTGCTCATCGGGGTTTTGGGCCGRGTTTAAAAACGCTGCAGGGATGCCACTTACATTCAGGCTGTCAACCTGGTCTTTCATCAAGGCAATAAGCGGTGATATAACAATGGTAAGTCCATTCAACAATACTGCAGGTAACTGGTAACATAATGATTTACCGCCACCGGTGGGCATCAGCGCCATCACATCCTGCTTATTTAAAACATGCTGAATAATGGCCTCCTGCTGGTGCCTGAACGCGCTATAGCCAAAATATTTTTGCAGGGCTTGTAATGGGGTCATATAGGTATGCAGATTTTAGATGGGCAGATTAGATTTTTTTTACGGCTTCACGGTTTTAGATGTGCAAATTACAAATTATCAGGCAAATTGCTAAAATTTTTAGATTTTTTAGGGCTGCCAGCTGGGGAGATCCATTTAATTTGTGTATCAGCCGCAAAATAACTATTCCGGCTTTTATCTAATAACTCTTCTTAAAAAGACTTTAAAGTTGCTATTTTGATTGCAATAATATCTTTTTCAGTTAATTACAAAAATATAAAGGCACATGGCGGGATGTTCAAAAGGATAACAAAGGCATACGTAAGGTGATTGCAAGGTGTTGAAAAGGTGCATGAAAGGTGTGGGTTGGGTGCTTCATAGGCATATCTGAAACGGCGAAGCTCTTATCGAAGTTAATCTGCATATCTGCCCGGTCAAAACGGCGATGCCCCCAACGAAGTTAATCTGCGACTCTGTAATTGTAACAATCTACACACTCGAAATCTGCATACCTGCGCATTTAAAATAAATTCTGCATATTAGCGTATCTCTTATCCTACGCATATATCATGGTAAAAAAACATTTACTCTTTTTTGTTTTTGTCAGCTTCTTCTGTTCGGCCTTTGCTCAAAAAATACAATCACCCGAAGAGTTTTTGGGCTACAAGCCGGGCGAGCAGTTTACCCCCCACTATCGTATCGTTGAATATTTTAAATACATAGCCCAGGCATCAAAAAATGTAAAGTTGCAGCAATTTGGCACTACCAACGAGGGACGGCCGCTGCTGGCTATGTTCATTGCATCCGACGAGAACATTGGCCGGCTGGAAGAGATCCGTCATAATAACTTACGTGTAGCAGGGATCGAAAACGGTCCTCTGCTTGCAAATGCACCCGTAATTACCTGGTTAAGCTACAATGTACATGGTAATGAGCCTGCATCAAGCGAGGCGGCTATGTGGACTTTATATGACCTTGTTGATCAAACAAATACGACCACCCAGGCATGGCTTAAAAATACATTAGTGGTTATCGACCCCTGTTTAAACCCCGATGGGCGCGACAGGTACGTTAATTTCTATAACTCGGTAAAGGGAGCTTTGCCTGATGCTAACCCAACATCGCGTGAACATGCCGAACCATGGCCGGGCGGGCGGGTGAATCATTACTATTTTGATCTTAACCGCGACTGGGCATGGCAGCAACAAAAAGAAACCCAGGCCCGTGTAGGCTTATTTAACCAATGGCTGCCACAGGTACATGTTGATTATCACGAGCAGGGGTACAATGCCCCGTATTACTTTGCCCCGGCAGCCGAGCCGTACCATAGAGATATTACCCAATGGCAACGCGATTTCCAGGTTACCATTGGTAAAAACAACGCTAAATACTTTGACCAAAATGGCTGGATGTATTTTACCAAATATGAGTTCGACCTGCTTTACCCTTCGTATGGCGACACCTACCCCCTATACAATGGCTCAATAGGGATGACCTATGAGCAGGGTGGCATCAGCGCCGGCTTGGCGGTTGTTACCCGCAGTGGCGATACCCTTACCCTTGCCCAGCGCGTGGCTCATCACCATTCAACAGGTTTAAGTACTATCGAAACAGCATCGGCCAATGCGCAAAAACTGAAAGATGAGTTTAAAAAGTTTTTTGATAACAGCCACGCCAACCCGCCGGGCGAGTACAAAACCTATGTTGTTAAAAACGATAACAACAATAAAATAAACGCTATGGCCAAATTGCTTGCCCGCAACGGGATACAATATGGCTTTGGATTAGGCAATAAAGCGGTTACTGGTTATAACTATATAACCGGTAAAACCGAGCAGTATACCGTGGGGCCTAATGATCTTGTGGTAAATGCCTATCAGCCTAAAGCCGTGTTGCTGCATGTGTTGCTGGAGCCCAGAACTTTTATTCCTGATTCAAATACCTATGATATTACCGCGTGGTCGCTCCCTTATGCTTTTGGCTTAAAGGCGTACGGTGTTAAGGAATCATTTAAACCGGCAAGCGCCGAATGGAGCATTGTGGCGCCCAAAGCTTTGGTGAATACCCACGCTTACGCTTACGTATCGGCATGGCAATCTGTTGGTGATGTAAAATTCCTGGCAGCATTGCTTAAAAAGAAGATAAGGGTGCGTTACTCCGAAAAACCATTTGATGCAGCCGGGAAGCATTTTGCACCAGGATCATTATTAATAACCCGCGCCGGTAATGACCGGGCCGATTTTGATCTGGCGGTTACCCAAACCGCCGCCGGGCTTAACCAGGAGGTTACGCCATTGTCATCAGGATTTGTTGATAAAGGATCTGATCTTGGTTCAGATGCAGTAAGGTATATTCGCCAGCCTAAAGTTATGCTGGTTGCAGGTGATGGCATAAACTCCGAAGCGATGGGAGAGGTGTGGCATTTTTTTGAGACACAGTTGGGCTACCCCATTACCCTGGTTAGATACCAGGATATTGGCCGCACGCGTTTGGCCGATTTTGATGTAGCTGTTTTTCCTGACGGCAGGTACGATGATTTTCCATCAGAGAAACTGCAGAATTGGATCCGCGATGGAGGGAAGCTTATTGCCGTAGATAATGCTGTAGCATTACTCGTTGATAAAAAAGGCTTCCTGATAAAAAAGAAGGAGGATAAAAAAGATGACAAGGATAAAGACAAAACCGTTAAAATTTATGGCGATCGTGATCGCGATGCCATCCGCGGTATGATTCCCGGCGCCATATTTAAACTTAACCTTGATAATACCCATCCGCTTGGTTTCGGTTTGCCCGATTACTATTATTCATTAAAACTAAACGATGATATCTACGAGCTTTTTGGCGGCGAAGACGGCTGGAATGTAGGCACTATTAAAAAAGACAGCTATGTATCGGGTTTCGCGGGTGCGCAAGCCAAACAAAAGATCAATAATGGCTTGCTGCTTGGTGTGCAATCCATGGGCCGTGGCTCGGTAGTTTATATGGTTGATGATCCATTGTTCCGCAGTTTTTGGGAAAATGGCAAACTGCTATTTAGCAATGCTGTGTTTATGGTTGGGCAGTAAAGCGCAGCCCCCCAGCCCCCTGAAGGGGGAGTTTTTGATTTGCATATTGGCAAATAATGCTCATATGCATTATAGTATATAAAATCAAACGGCCTTGCTCAGTTAAGCAAGACCGTTTGGTTTTCAAAGCTCCCCATTCAGGGGGCCGTGGACTGCGGTCTAATTATTCCCCTTCACTCTACCTTTTTCGTCATCGGCGCCGCTGCGGTGCTGGCGAACCTTTATTGAATTGTTACCAAAGTTGTAGGTGAGCGTTAACCTTCCAACCCTCGTGTCATTTCGTTGCCTGATGGTGAAATTGTTGTTGAGTGCGTTGCTGTTCAGGTTATTACGGCGGATGTTAAAAATATCGTCACAGGCAACCTTAATATTAAGCTTCTTATCCATAAACGATTTGCTTATGCCCAAATCTACCGAGTAGCGGGGCCTTATTTTGTAAATGGCATAAGTTAATGCCGATTGATAATCGCCCATGACTTCTAAACGCGCCCCCGCAAATTTAAAAGTCTGTGTCATCCGGGCCTGGTATGCCCATTGCCCATCTTTAAAATTAAAGCCGGCCAGCGTGTCTGATTTAAAGCCCAGGTAAAATGCTGTTACGTTAATATTGCCTTCCCACCATTTGGTGATAGTAAAGGGGGTGTTGATATTGGCGTTATAGCCTGTTTGCGTTTGTAAATTTGCATTGGTTTGAAACGTCTTTTTACCTTCGGTTAATATCAGTTCTGTTATGGCATTAGTAGTGTGGCTGTAGCTCAGGCTCACATTAACAGTTTTATTATAAGTGTAGTTAAATTCAAAATTTTGAGTGTATTGCGGGTTAAGAAACGCATTACCCTTACTAAAGGTAATAGGGTCAAGGTAATAAATGAAGGGGTTAAGATCATCATATCCCGGGCGGTCAATACGGCGGCTGTAGGAGAAGCTGATCTCGTTTTTATCGTTTAATGTGCGGTTAATAAACACGCTTGGAAA
This sequence comes from Mucilaginibacter sp. P4_G9, assembly GCF_056400985.1. Classification (NCBI taxonomy): domain Bacteria; kingdom Pseudomonadati; phylum Bacteroidota; class Sphingobacteriia; order Sphingobacteriales; family Sphingobacteriaceae; genus Mucilaginibacter; species Mucilaginibacter sp. P4_G9. Next base: position 26,190 of record NZ_JBFUKF010000084.1, read on the forward strand.
AAAATTTAAATAACTGCGGGTTACCGGTGTGCTACCCAATAAATTGCCGTTTGATTTAGTTTGTTCGGCGCGGAGGCCCAATTGGATAGATGCTTTCTTGAATTGTTTATTAAGATTGATATAACCTGCGGCAATTTTTTCGTCGTAAATAAAGCGATTCGTTCTGGAAGCATCAGGCCCATATAAATTGGTAACGCTATCCTGTTTTTGCGCTTGCAGGTCATTGTCGGTTTTTACATTACTGTATTTTGCACCAGCTTCCAGTTTTATGGTTTTGGTTAAGGGCTTGGTATAATCAATCTTGGCTGTATATATGGTTATAGTTGATGGCGTTTGATTGCTGAGGTTTAAGGGGGCATGTTGTTTAGTTCTATCTTGTTTAAAATAGTCTGTATAATAAAACGCGTTTGAGTTATTTCTGAATTTGGAATAGTCAAGGTCGATGCCTAACTCCTGCCCGCTGGTATCAATCTTAAGTCTGTCATTAAGGTTAAGTGCAAAGTTTTTATAGGTTTGTTTTATTACCGATGTAGTACGCAATGATGAGTCGGCAACGCCAAATTGTTTACCAAAGATAGTAGATGTGCTGTTGTTGTCGGTTTCGCCGTTGGCGTAGCCGCTTACCACAAAACCAATGGCATGTTTGGAGGTAAGGTCATAATCGGCACCCAGGCGGTAGTTATTATAATGATTTGACCCCGGCATGTGCGAATCCTGGTTAATATAGGTTTTATTTCCCAGTGAGTCAGTAACAACGCGGTCAAGCAGTAAATCATGCCCGCGTTTTCTATCGCCCCGGCTAAATGTGCCAAACACATTAAGGTTGCCGTCTTTATGGTTAAGGTTTAAGCTGCTGTTATCTCTCCAGTATTTTCCTTTGGCAACACCTACGGTAACACTACCATTGGTACCCGATTGGGTGTTCTTTTTTAGTTTAATGTTGATGATGCCGGAGTTACCTGCCGCATCGTATTTAGCCGATGGGTTGGTAATGATCTCGATAGATTTGATGGTGTTGCCATCTGTTGAGCGTAGCAGGGTTGCCAGCTGCGCGGCAGTAAGATAAGTGAGTTTATCGTTTATCATTACGGTTACACCTTGTTTACCTTTAAGGCTAATGTTATCATCCTTGTCAACGGTGACGCCGGGGGCTCTTGCCAGGATCTCCATGGCTGTATTGCCCGCTGCAAGAACRCTATTCTCTACATTCATTACCGTACGATCAATCTTGCGTTCTATCAACGGTTTGGAAGCAGTGATATTAACCGTTTTCAGGGTGTTGTTCCCCTGTTGCAGGTTTAAAACCGGCACCGCTATATTTGCTGAATTTCCGGTAATGGTAAATGGCTGGCTGATGGCTTTTGTATAGCCAACTACAGTAGCTTTTATCAGGTATTTGCCCGTTGGTACTTTATCAAAGGAATAAACACCATTGTCGTTACTTAAAGCTCCTTTAACTACGGTTGAGTCTGATGCTTTGATGATGCTTACACTGGCGTAATCAAGGGGTTTACCCTGATCGTTTACAAGGGAGCCGGATACTTTGGCGCTGCCGGTTTTGCCGGTCTGGCCAAAAGATACACTCCAGCTGATAACTACAAGCAGGAACGTATATAATATATGGTTGATTTTAGTTTTCATTGTTGTGTTGTTAAAATGTTTGGGCAGTACAAAGCCATTAAGGAAAATGTTCCTTTTAAAAATTGTGTAAATAAGTTGTCAGGTGTTTTGGCGCTTAGCCTTTAGCGTGTTTAGTAATTATTGTATATAAGCAGTTTGTTTCATAGTGTATCAGTTTTAGGGACGATGCTAATGCTGTAACCTTGTAAGCCCCGGTCTGTAATTTGTGCGTCTTTTTGTATAAGATGCACAATAGGGGTGATTGGTTACAGAGAAATTAAACTTTTTAATGCAGGGAAGATGTTTTGGGCCATACCGATTATGATAGCCTGACCTAAAGAGTAGTTACTATTGGCAGAAGCTAAAGATGCAGGTTTAACAAGAGTTGGGCTGGCGGCACAGAATGKAATGCTGTAAAAAGGAATAATAAGCCCGCTAAATAATAGCAGGCTTATATATTTTATCAAGGCTCTCATATAGGTAGGTTCGGGGTAAGTACTATTGATCTGCGTTTTTAATGCTGTCTGCTACTTCTTGTTTTCTGAGACTATCAATTGTAGCTTGTGGAACGGGTGGTGTTTTGCACTCTAAGCCATTTGCCGTCATCACAAATACCGAACCATTAGGGTTAACCGGCTTGTTGTTTTGCCCGCAATCATAAAGGTTAAAACCCATGTTCCTATCAAGCTTGTTGTCAATAACCAAGATTGAGTTTATAGGAACTTTTAATGTAATATATAGCTTTTGACCACGCCATTTGGTCCCTGCAAGCCTTTCCAGCCGGCGATCGAATTTTATTACCGAATCTTTTTGGGTAAAACGGTAGCTGATGTTCCGTGCATTGATCAGTGCATCCTCATCGTCGCGGCCCCTTGCAGTAAATGATTCAACAAGCACGGGTTGCGGAACATCACTTTTTTCTATATTAATGTTCACCGGTTCTGTGCCAAAATCATCGTCGCCATTAAAATCATCATCTAAAATTATCATACCATTAAAACGCTCTTTGATGCGCAGTCGGGTACTATCCTCATTGCTTAAATATTTGGCATCATTAAGTTGCAGGTAATAGGTGCTGTTTGGTGTTGCTTTAATGTTGATAGTCTTGCTCATTTTTGCCCCTTCTCTAAAATCGGCCGAAGCCCTTACGCCGTAGTAAAC
>NZ_JBFUKF010000085.1:0-16883 GCF_056400985.1 Mucilaginibacter sp. P4_G9
GCTGTAGGCGTTAAATATATGGTATGCGCTTATTTATCCCAATCGGAGCGTGGTGACCTTGATCATTATAAAAATATAGCCAATATGCTTGATGTTGCAGGTGATACCTGTAAAAGTGCGGGGATACAGCTATGCTACCACAACCATGATTTTGAATTTGTGCAGCAGGATGGAAAATATCCTTATGAAATATTATTGACCAACACCGACCCCAACCTGGTAAAAATGGAAATGGACCTGTACTGGACAACCAAAGCAGGGCAAGATCCTATAGCATTGTTCAACAAATATCCTGGTCGTTTCCCGCTGTTGCATGTTAAGGATATGGACAAAACTCCTGAAAAGAAATTTACAGAAGTAGGCAATGGTGTTATCGATTTTAAAAAGATTTTGGCACAATCAAAAAAAGCAGGAATGAAATACTTTTTTGTTGAGCAGGATGTATGCCCCGGCGATCCGTTTGACAGTATTGCGCAAAGTATTGGCTACATTAAAAAAAACCTGGTATAAAAACTTTGTTACAAGCATAAAATATAAGCCATCACATACCCAAACAGTGTGATGGCTTTTTTATTTTTACATAGGTTAAAAATCGCTTGCAATCAAAATTTTCGCACATTATAGAGATGAACACCACCATAATAAAATATTTACTCATTATTCTGGCTGTTTCGTTCTTGTTTTCGTGCGTGGCACAGGCCCAAACAGATAAAGAATTATTAGCAGGCAATTCTTTGCCAGATGCCAAAGCCTGGAAAATGGTAACGGGCAGGGCTAAAACAATGGTAACGTGTGGATTGTGAGTAACTATAAAAAAGCCGCATGATCCGTTTTATAATCTGCATTTTACTATTGCTCATATCGTCACTTACTATTTTAAAAGCATTCGAATTACATATATGGATGCTTGCCATTATTGTCACCGAGTTTTGTTGGATATTTATCATACTTACTTTGATAACCCTGTTAGCCGGTTTTTACACCTCAAAATACCAGCTCGCGGGTACCATCGCCGGTATTACAGCCCTGGTGTTATTTACGTCTCCAATAGTAAGGGCTTACCATTTAGCAGGCAGTTTAAAACAAAATTTCCAGGCTGCGTTTGGGCCTGGCAGCACCATTATTGATGGGGTTGACACCCAGCCTCCGTACAGTTTCTGGAATATGTTTAAGAGCAATAAAGAGGTTACCGGCAAGACAATCACTTATAACAGCTCCCCGGACTTAAACTTGTATCTGGATTATTTCCCATCCCAAAGAGCTGGTAACAGGCCATGCGTTGTAATAGTTCACGGAGGCTCCTGGAGTAAAGGAGATAGTAAGCAATTACCAGAGCTAAACAGCTACCTGGCTATAGTTGGCTACAATGTGGCCGCCATAACCTATCGCCTTGCACCTAAATATCAAACCCCTGCTCCTGTAGAGGATGTTCGCAACGCAATAGCCTACCTGCGCAGGCATGCGGCCGAATTAAATATTGATACCAATAATTTTGTGTTATTGGGCCGCTCGGCCGGGGCACAGATAGCTTTACTGGCTGCTTATACGTTGCATGAGCCGGGGTTAAAAGCTGTGATTGATTATTATGGCCCGGCCGATATGGTTTGGGGATATTCCATACCAACAAGTCCGCTGATTATGGATTCACGTAAGGTGATGCGTGATCATATCGGCGGCAGCTACCAGGAGGTTCCTCATAAATTTGCAGCTTGCTCGCCGCTCGAATTTGTGAGCAGGCATTCTTTGCCTACTTTAATTATCCATGGAGATAACGATGTACTTGTATCGCCCGAGCATAGCCGCCGATTGAATTTAAAGCTTGAACAAAACGGCATCAGGCATTTTTTACTGAAGCTGCCCTGGGCTACCCATGGCTTTGATTATAATTTAAACGGTCCGGGCGGTCAGCTGGCTACCTGTACTGTTGAGCGCTTTTTAAATACGGTGACCAAATAAATATATTGAACGGGCTTTGATGAAAAGTTCATCCGCAAATGGAACCATTGTCTGTACGGTTGCGGGGCGGGTTTCGAAAGGTCAGCGGATAAGGTATTTGGTATGTACAATACCAATTCACTTAATAACCCCCAATCAGCCCCTTACCCTGGCTTCTTTAAACCTGCTAAAAAATACAATTGCCAGCAGGCATAGCACACAGCCACAGATACCGTTAAGGCGCAGACCATAATCATTTCCAGGGTCTTTTCCGTACACTGTTAAAAATGCAAACAGGGCTATCCCCAGTGTTTGCCCTAATTTTACAAACAGGTATTTTACCGCAAAAAACATCCCTTCGCTGTTTTCGCCTGTTCGTTCAGCATCATTCTGCGCTATTTCGGCAAGTATTGCATTGGGTAATATACCCAGCGAGGCCAAGGGGAAAGAAGCGCTTAGCACCAGCATATAAATTTGCGCGGTTGGCGATATCGGAAATTTACCCAGGAAAAATATCGCCACAAAAATGAGGCTCAGCAGGCCAAATGAAAAAAGCACAATGGGTTTTTTCCCTATTTTTTTTGACAGGTAATTAATAAACGGATAAAATACCAGCGAAAATAATACCATAGATCCCATCAGTATGCCCCCCATAGATTCCGGCAGGTGTAGTAATACTGTCAGGAAAAACAATAATCCGCTTGATATGATACTCAACGACATATAGTACGAGAAATCGGAGATCAGGTAGTATTTAAAATTACGGTTGCCGAAGGTTTTCCCGATAGCTGCCAGCAAAGGCAAATGAGAGGGTGTAATGTTTGAATACTTTTTTTCTTCAATAGCTAAAACCGGGATTAGCATAATGAGGCCTGCAAAGCCACATAAACCCCAAATAGTATGCTGCACAGCTGAATTGCGATCTGTTACATGAAAAATGTGTTGAACCAAATCAGCAAAGTTATTCACCAATGCCGATATAATGATCCCTATAACAAAACCCACCTGTTGCAGGGATGAAAGTTTTACCTTTTCGGCAGYGGTATTTGTAAGCTCGGGCAATAAGGCATTATAGGGAATAATGTAGCTGGTGGCGGCCATAAAAAAGCATACAAGCGTGAACGAGATCCAGGCTGCATTGTCTATACTTTCGGCCTTTATTACGGGGCAAAACGTTAGCGCGCAAAAAACAACAGCCGGTAAAATTGTCCATTTCATAAATGGTATTCTACGGCCTTTTGGGTTGGTGCTTTTATCGCTCAATGAGGCAATTAAGGGGTCAAAAACCGCATCAACAAACCGACCCGAAGCCGCAATGATCGACATGATGTTAAGCACGCCAAATACCAGCAATTGCGGTACAAGCGGAATTAATCCCGAGTTGGAGGGAGGCAGATAAAAATACGGCAGCATCACAATTATTATATTGGTCATGATACTCCAGCCTATCATCCCGCAGGCATAAGCAAGCTGTTTTGAAAGAGGGAATTTGGCAACCAGCATTTTGTGCAATATGCAAATATTAACTCAATAGCGGCAATAAACTTCTTTACAAGGCCCTATTTTATTCACATTTGCTTAGCTGGTAATGCCCGGCGCGCGGTTATAATCCCGAATAATAATCATAACCCCGCTCGGCCCAGTAATCGTGCGGGCGAGTATCGCTAAAAGAGATGCTGCCTATACGTTTCAGGTTTTTTATGCCGTATTTTACCGGGATTATAAGGCGTAATGGTGCGCCATGTTTTGGTTGCAATGGTTTTTCATTCATCTCGTAAGCCAGCATTGTTTGTGGATGCAAGGCACTGGGCATATCAATACCAACGTAGTATCCTTTATCCGGAGTTTCCATCCCAACATATTCCAGCCGGGTTTCATCATCCAGTTTAAAATGAGCTATAAAATCGCTGAACTTAACACCACCCCAATGCGAGATCTGGTCCCAGCCCTCAACGCATTTAAAATCAAAAATGATATCGGTTTTGGGCAGGGCTTTAATATCATCCAGGCTGATGTTCAGCACCTCGCCCGATTGTTTTTTTACCTGCAGTCTCCAGGTTGCTATATCTATTTTCCCTCCCGATCCTATATCGCTGTTATGGCGCACATTTTTGGCGGCCATTTCTTTTGGATAGGTTTTTACCAGGTGATTATTACTGAAAAAATTACGGAAAACCAGCTCGGTTTTATTCAACGCCCTTCGTAAAGGCTTATGTGCGCCTGCGGTAATGCCTGTAGCTTCATTGGGCGAGTTATATAGCCATTTCCAGCCACCATAAGCAGCTCCAGATAGTACGATGAAACTGCCAAATGATATAAAATTACGCCTCGTGATCTTTTGCTCAACCGTAAGCGTTTTTTTGGGGACTTTATTTTTTTTATTGAATGGGTTTTTCATCGGTTGGAGTTGGGGTTTCACTAATTGGTTTGGGATCGGGCTCATTTACCACTTCAAACCCGGATATAACCGATCTGAAATTGTTCCAGCCTGCAAGCAGTACCTGTACTATGTGGATCAAAAAGAAAAACACATAGCCAATGGTAAGGGCAAAATGCAGGATGCGGGCAAAATGATATCCGCCGCAAAGCCAGGTTAAATAATAAAACTGAACTGGTTTATAAATGGCCAGCCCGGTTATTAACGAGCCAAAGCCCATCACTATAATTGCTGTATATGCAATGCGCTGGGCTGCGTTATACTTATTTTGAGGCGGGGCCATTTTCCTGATGTGCAGGTCGTGAAGCAATACCAGCCAAGCCTCTTTAAACGATTTTTTTTGCGGAACAAGCTCACGCCACTCGCCCGATATAATTGTGTATAGTACATACACTAAACCGTTAAGGGCAAAGGTCCACATTAACAGAAAATGAAAAGCCATACCTTCGGCCAGGCGATGTGGTATGTTAAAAGTTTTATAAAACCCCGCCGGGAAAAAGCTAAAAAATGTATGCCCGAACAAAGTTATTTTATATTCGTCGTTGGCCCAGTAAATTAACATCCCGCTCCATATCATAATGGTGAGTATCGGGAAGTTTACCCAATGCGTCCACCGCATGGCTAAGGGATGTTTTTCTTTTATTACTTTCATTTAAAGCGTAGTTTGTGTTGGTAAAAATACCTGTAACCGGTTAATTTAAACAGGTACAGGCCACATTAATAAAGTGAAAACAAGCAACAATACATTATTTACCCGCGCTATTAGCATCAAATGCGGATTTGGCCGCAGCCGAAATTGCACCGTTACCTGTATTTTGTACAAAGCCGATCACTTCAAATCCCTGCAGGTTAAAACCTTCGGGCAGGGCAATGGTAGCGTAACCCTTTCCACCGGTACTTATTGGCAGGCTTTGCATTTTGCGAACAATTTGTATATGCGATAATGTTCTGCCACCATTTTCACCGCGTTGTACTTTTGTTTGCGCAGCCTTTTGCACAAGAGCCAAAAACAGGATGGCATTCTTTTCTGCTCCTTCGGTATGGTACTGTATGGTAACATGGCCCTTGTCTTTTTGCGCATTAAGGGTTAGTGTACCGGCGGGGGCTGTGCGCAAGCCGGCGGTGATAGCATTGCGTAGTGTGCCTTCCTGCGAACCTACAAACTCTTTTTTGCCATTAACCACAACCTGTGGTGTATAAACCGATTGTAGCTTTAACCAGCTGGCATACTTATTTTGTCTTTTTGAATAATCGGCACTGCTAAAAACATCTTTCCAGCCCAGGCGGTTCCAATAATCAACATGATAGGCCAGTATATAAACCTGCTTGTCGCTGTCTTCTTTCTGTATTCGTGCCAATAGTTCATCAGCCGCCGGGCAGCTGGAGCAGCCTTCTGATGTAAACAGTTCAATTACCGCAAAACCATTACCTGCTGTTTCAACCGCAATTTTTTTAATATCGCTTTTATGATTGATAAATGCCACCGACACCAAAACTACAATTGCAAGGCAGGTGGTAAGGGCAAATATTTTAATCGATCTCATTTTAATAATTTGATGTACGTTTTTATAGCTTAGTCGGGTTGCTGTTGACAACCTTACAAAAAAATAATTTTTTGTGCCCGATCAAGGGGCCGGGCATACCCGTCTATGTTTAAATAATTATAATCAGTTAGATATATGTAAATTTAACAACAAATCCCCATTGTATCGGCGAACAAAAAAAAATGAAAATTTATCGTAAGGGTTTGCCATTGTTACCGACTAATGGAATAAAACATTCATGAATAAATGTGTTAATGGCTACTGAAAAGCAATTATTAGATCCCCGGCATTGGGTTGAAGCGTACGCCGATTATCTATATGGCTATGCACTGCCACGCTTAACTGATGAAGAGGAGGCTAAAGACCTGGTCCAGGAAACGTTTTTAGCTGCCCTTGAAAGGAAAGAGAAATTTGAAGGGAAAAGTTCTGAACGTACCTGGTTAACCGCCATACTGAAAAACAAGATAATTGACGTTTACCGAAAAAGATCATCGGGCTTAAAACTGACAGACATTAAAGAGGCTGAAGAAGAGCAGCAGGATTTTTTTAATGCTGATGACGGGCACTGGAATAAAACTTACATACCCCGGCCCTTTGGCATAGAAAATCAGGATCCCTTACAGGGTAAGGAGTTTAACAGCATCTTTCAAAAATGTATGCATAAGCTACCCGCCTTATGGATGGCCGTTTTTACCATGAAACATATTGATGATGCAGCTACTGATATTATTTGCAGCGAGCTTAAAATTTCGCAGGCCAACTTTTGGGTGATCATTCACCGGGCCAAATTGAACCTGAGGGCGTGTTTACAAAGAAACTGGATCTAAAAATTTAGCTATATGAACCCACTAAAAAAAATACAGTATAACTGCAGGCAGGCTACTTTTCTGATCGAGAAAAAACATGTCAAAAAGTTAAGCCTTCGCGAGGCTATTGAATTAAGAATCCACCAGGCGGGCTGCTCGGCTTGCAGATTGTATGATACTCAAAGCAGGTTTATTCAACAGATGATGCAAAAGCTTTTCCATGATTCAGTGCATTCATCGGCATCACCGCTTGATGACAGTTTTAAGCAAGAGCTGCAGGGGCGGATTGAAGAAGAACTCAACAAAAAATAAAACAGCTTGTTGCCCCCGGCAAGATCAAGGGCGAAATGCTAAGTGTTTTTTGTTTTTTGATTGCTGGAGAACGGTAATTGTCTCCTTTTTTTATGTGACTTTAAACGGGGCTTCCTATATTTACCATTAACCTGGATAAAATAATTGTAAAACAGGCTGATTAGTTTACCATGTTTAAGCAGTTTAACCACTCCAATTACCACTCCATTTGTGATGAACTTGCCTCGGCCGACCCCGACCTGGCTGCTATCATCGATACCTATGGCTATCCGCCTCTATGGTCGAGGCCCAACACGTTCGAAACGCTGGTCCATATTATCCTGGAGCAGCAGGTATCGCTTGCATCGGCACTATCAGCATTAAATAAACTGCGGGAGCGTGTTCAGGAAATAACCCCGGCGAGGGTGTTATTATTAACCGACGAAGAATTTAAAGCCAGCTACTTTAGCCGGCAGAAAACTACCTATACCAAATACCTGGCCGAGGCCATCATCAGCGGGCAGATTAATTTGACAGAACTGGAACAACTGCCCGATGAGGTAGTCCGCGCCAAACTAATTGCCCTCAAAGGCATTGGCAACTGGACTGCCGATGTTTACTTGATGTTTGTATTACAGCATACAGATATATTTCCTATTGGTGACCTGGCAGCGGTGAATGCACTGAAAAGAGTAAAAAAACTTCCAAAGGAAATTTCAAGGGACGAAATGATAGCAATAGCAGAACAATGGGCGCCTTATAAAACTATTGCAAGCATGCTGTTGTGGCATTATTATTTAGCGTCGCCCAAACCCTCTGCAAAAGAGAGGGCTTAAAAAAAAGCCACTTTGCAATCTGCAAAATGGCTTCGAAAATTAAATGTGGGTATCAGAACCGTCATCTTTAGAGAGAGCATGTGAAGCCCTATACATTAAACAACCCATTCCTTTCCTGCTCCTGGTAATTTTGTACCGTTTCTATAGCATTATTAATCACATCGCTTAAAGCAGTAATGAAAGTGCCGGGTTTGGCAAGGCTCATGGCGTGTTTGATTGCATCAATTTCTTTAGGCACTATCTCAAATTTCTTTTCAGGATTAAATGAGCGAATACCCTCAATAAGCAATGTCAATATATTTTCTTCGGTACGGCCGCGCAAGTGTTTTTCCTGGCGCAGAATGATATAATCGAACATTTCGGCGGCTATTTTGCCCAACTCACGAATGTCCTCATCCCGCCTGTCGCCTGTGCCGGCAATGATCCCTATTTTCAGCGGTGAATCTATATGTCTTAAAAACTCCCTGATACCACTAAAACCATCGGGGTTGTGGGCAAAATCAATCATGAAACGGAAATCCCTGAACTCAAAAATGTTCATGCGGCCCGGCGTTTGCGCTGCCGAAGGTATAAAAGTCTCCAGTGACATTTTAATGTCTTCGGTTTTGAACCCCCATAAAAACGTAGCCAAAGTTGCAGCCAGCACATTCTCGATCATGAAAGGCACCGTACCGCCAAAGGTTAACGGAATCAAAATAGTACGCTGTACCCTTATCTTCCAGTCGCCTTTTTGTATGGTTATAAAACCATTCTCGCAAATGGCGGCTATCCCCCCCTTGCGGCAATGCGATTTAATGACCGGGTTATTCTCGTCCCTGCTAAAGTAAGCGATGTTACAATCTGCCCTGTTGCCAATGCGTACGCAATACTTATTATCGGCATTTAAAACTCCCCAGCCACCCTTTTTAACCGAATTGAGCACCACACTTTTCACCCTTGTCAAATCATCGAGTGTATGAATATCCGAAAGGCCTAAGTGATCTTCCTGGATATTGGTAATCACACCAATATCGCAAAAGCCAAAGCCCAGGCCCGAACGCAGGATGCCGCCGCGGGCGGTTTCCAACACGGCAAAATCAACCGTAGGGTCTTTCAAAATAAATTCCGTGCTTACCGGACCGGTGGTATCGCCTTTTAGCAACATCGTATTCTGCACATAAATACCATCGGACGTGGTGAAGCCTACCCTGTGACCATTATTTTTAACAATATGTGCTATTAAACGGGTAGTAGTAGTTTTACCATTGGTGCCTGTAATAGCAATAATAGGGATCCGTGCCGATTTACCTGCCGGGTAAAGCATATCAAGCACATTCCCGGCAACGTTGCGCGGCAGGCCCTCGCTTGGGGCGATATGCATCCTGAAACCGGGCGCCGCGTTAACCTCTAATATCACGCCTCCGTTTTCGGTAAGGGGCTCATGCAGATTTTCGGCCATGATATCAATACCGCAAATATCAAGACCAATTATTTTCGAAATCCGCTCGCAAATAAAAATATTTTGCGGGTGCACATGGTCTGTAACATCAACAGATGTACCACCTGTACTAAGGTTGGCGGTCGATTTTACAAATACTTTTTCGTCGCGGGCGGGTATGGTGTCCAGCGTATAGCCTTTCTTTTCCAGCAGGTCAATAGTATCGCGGTCAATACCTATAAGGGTAAGTACATTTTCATGACCAAACCCACGGCGCGGATCGGTATTCTCTTTATCGATAAGTTGCTGGATGGTTGATACCCCATCCCCGTTAACATGGGCCGGGTCGCGTAAGGCGGCGGCCACCATTTTGTTATCAATTACCAGCACACGGAAATCATATCCAGTAATAAAACGCTCAACAATAACCTTACGGGATATACTGGCAGCGTGCTCGTAGGCGGCTATCGCCGCTTCTTCGGTTTTTATATTGATAGAGATACCCCGGCCATGATTGCCATCCAAAGGTTTAAACACCAATGGGAAACCCACTTTGCGGATAGCCTCGGCCACCCCTTCAACCGACGAAATGGTAATACCTTTGGCAACGGGGATGGCCTGTTCCTGCAGCATGCGCTTGGTTTCATCTTTATTGCTGGCTATATCAACTGCTATGCTGCTGGTTCTCTCGGTCATGGTGGCACGAAAACGCACCTGGTTTTTGCCGTAGCCTAACTGTACCAATGATTGGTTGTTAAGTCTGATCCAGGGGATATCCCTGGCTATGGCCTCTTCCACTATCGATCCTGTGCTTGGCCCCAGGCGGGTATACTCCCTAATCTCGCGCATTTCCTGTATATCGGCATCCAGGTTATACTCTTCGCCTTTTATTAAAGCCCTGGCAATGCGTACTGCCGATTCGGCTGCAAAAACGCCTACTTTTTCTTCTACATATGCAAACACAACGTTGTAAACACCCTTGGTTTTGGTTTCGCGGGTACGACCAAACCCAGTATCCATGCCCGCAAGGGTTTGAATTTCGAGGGCAATATGCTCAATAACATGGCCCATCCAGGTGCCGGCAACAACCCGCTGAAAAAAACCTCCCGGAACACCAGGCGAACAGCGGTGTTCATATAAGGATGGTAATAGTTCTTGCAGGCGTTCATAAAATCCGTCAATTTCGTTAGTGGGCTTATGCTCCATCTCCTGCAGGTCAAGCCGCATTTGTATTAATTTTTTGCGGCGGATGCTCCAGATGTTCGGTCCGCGCAGTACTTGTATATTCTCGATCTTCATACGTATGTTACGAAATTTGTAAACGGCTTAATTTCTTTAAAACTATAAAACTTAATAGGGTATTTAAAATTTTTAAAGCTAAAAAGGCATTATTTGTTTATAACAGACTGTGTTTTTGATCCATTTTATCGTAATTTGTATTGTAGAATCATTTGATTAGTTAAATTAGGTTGATTTAGTGAGTGGTTATCCGGCAAAAAATTAAAATTCAGGGTAACTCACCAACTTAGTCGCCTCAATCAACTTAATCAACCAAACAATAAAGAAGCATGATTGTCCCGAAAGGAAAACTAATAATTATTGGTGGCGCAGTTGATATGGGGAGTAACGTAACCATACAGGAACACATTTTACAGCCAGATTATATTAAATTTTTTGAACAGGGCATTTTAAAGCGGATCGTTACCGAATCAGCTAAGCACGAAGGTTCGTTGGTTGAAGTTATTACTACTGCCTCCCAGATTCCGGAGTTGGTGGGCCAGGAATATATTAAGGCATTTGGGCAGCTAAATGTTACCAATGTTAATGTACTGCATATTAAAAACCGTGAAGATGCAGCTAATAAAGAATACCTTGAACGCATTCGTAAAGCAGATGTGGTAATGTTTAGTGGCGGCGACCAGCTTAGGCTGACCGCTATTTTTGGTGGCACTGAATTTTTGCAGATACTGAAACAACGTTTCAGGAATGAAGATTTTGTAATAGCCGGTACATCGGCCGGGGCGGCGGCAGCCTCAACCCACATGATCTATCGCGGACAAAGCAATGAGGCACTCATCAAAGGTGAGGTGCAAATTACCGCCGGACTTGGCTTTATTGATTCGGTTATAGTTGATACGCACTTTGTACAGCGCGGCCGTATAGGCAGGCTAATGTACGCCGTAGCAACCAATCCCGGTATTTTAGGTATTGGTTTGGGCGAGGATGCTGGTTTGCTTGTAACCGAAGGCAATATAATGGAAGCCATAGGTTCCGGGTTGATCATTTTGGTTGACGGCAGGAATATTGTAGCCACCAATATATACGACGTGGAGATAGGCTCACCGGTTTCTATCGAAAGTTTGAAAGTGCATGTAATGTCTATATTTGATAAATATGACCTTACAGAACATCGGTTACTCATTAAAAAAACAGTTAAGGTAGAAGAGGGTGTTTTTATTAATGCACCGGATAACGACCTTTTAAAATAAATACGCCTACTCCTCAGTTATATAAAAATGTTATCCCGAACTTGTTTCAGGATCTCACATGCTTAGTATAAACCTGTGAATTTACTTGCCTTGTGGGATGCCTGAATAAATTTGGCATGACGAACGATATTTTTTGAATCAATTAAACAATTCAAAATGAAGATCATCATACACGGCGGTTTTTTCAGCGAATCGCAAACCAATCTTGAAATAAAACAAGCCAAACAACAAGCTTTAAGCGATATTGTGCAAGCAGGGTATAAATACCTGCAAAACCATACCGCTCTTCAAACGGCGGTATACACAGTTTGCCTCCTGGAAGATTGTGATCTGTTTAATGCCGGTACCGGTTCGCAGATACAAAGCGATGGTAAAATACGGCTTAGTGCATCACTGATGGATGGCAAAACTCAAAAATTCTCTGGGGTGATCAATATCGAGGATGTAAAAAACCCAATTTGTATCGCCGATAAACTGATGGGCTATGATGATCGTGTTTTAAGCGGCAAAGGAGCAAAAGAGTTTGCTACTAATAATGGGGCAGCTTATTACAATCCCGAAACACCCCATCGTCGCCATGAGTACGAAAAAAAGTTAAGTGACTCCATCAGGCTGGGTACAGTAGGCTGTGTTGCGCTTGATATTTATGGCAACCTGGCGGCCGCAACATCAACCGGAGGCAAAGGCTTTGAAATTCCCGGCCGGGTGAGCGACTCGGCAACAACGGCAGGTAATTATGCAAATGCCCACGCGGGTATTTCATGTACCGGTGTTGGGGAGGATATTGTAAGCGGGTCTGTAGCTTCAAAAATTGTTACCCGGGTTACCGATGGCATGCCAATATCTGCTGCTACCGAAAAAACACTTGATGAGTTGAAGCCTTTTGACGGCTTTGCCGGGATAGTTGGAATATCAGCAGATGGTAAAATTTATCATGCTGATACACATCCATATATGGTTTGGGCGCTGCATGACGGTAATGTTGAAGTTTTTGAATAAAACCAACATAACATTATGTGCTTTTCTTCCGTTTAATTCAATATTAATCAAATTCTGCAATTGATTTGCCTGGCTATGATTATTGATTAGCTGGTTATTATGGCTATATTTGTTTATCTGATTAATTTATTAAACCCAGACAAAAAAAATTAAATGAGATATTGTTTACTTATTATCTTATGTTCGGTTAGCATATCAGCGTCTGCGCAATGGTGGCAAAAGCCAATAAATACCATCGGTAATGTGTTTAAAAAGCATGAGCGCTTTCCGCAGATTGCCGGGTTAAAGGATAACTCCGTAAAAAAGCTGCCTGCTGCTCAAATTGCCAAACGCAAAATTTCACCAACCATTATCGAACGTGCTCCATATGCGCTTTATCTCGAAGAAATGTCGGTAATGAAAACGGCACAGCATAACATGCGTTTTAGAGTATACAGCGCCGCAAGCTATAACTTTAGCGACCTGGCACAGATGTACCTGAAGCAGAACCGCTTATCTGAAGCAAAATGGTATTTATTGCAAAGCCTCCAGATTTCGCGCCAGCAAAACGACGACCGGCATACCATTACTAATTTAATAGGATTGGCAACAGTAAAGGCCGGTTATGGTGACTATGTACAAGCCATGCAGGACCTTACCGAAGCCCGTGTACTTGCTACTTCGCGCGGCCTTGCTACGGATATTACAGCTATAAACAAACAGGCGCGCTACCTGCAGGACAATAAATCGAACCCTAAAGCGGAGATCCGTTACGCCGAAACCGCTGATTTGGATCAGAAAAAGGTAATAAAATAAATTTTTTATGTAACAATAGCGTAAAATGCCATTGCTTGTATACTACAAGTAAAACATTATCGTATAATTGTTATTGTTATTAAGAGACAGCATTTTGACTGTCTTTTTTTTTACATTAGTGATTATATATTAGGCACAAGTATTGATGTTTTACACAACCCCCGATTTAACTAGAGTGAAAGATATGTTTAAGAAAGGATATTTATTATTAATGATGGCCGCTGCACTTGCATGCAAGGCAGCGCCATCAAAGCCCATAAAAGTAAGTGCAACCGACCTGCAGCCCGATGAGCAACAGGTAATAGTTTGTAAAAAAATTGCTGAGCTTATTACAAATTACAATTATAAAAAGGTTGATTTGAACGATTCTATATCCACAGTGATATTTAACCGCTATATAAAATCGCTCGACGAAAACCACAGCTATTTTTTAGCATCTGATATCAAGGATTTTGAAAAGTATAAAACCGTGCTTGACGATGATATTAAAGATGGTAACCTGAACGATGCTTTTTACATTTTTAATGTATTTCAAAAAAGATACATCGAGCATGTAAACTACTCACTGGCCCGTTTAAACAAAAGTTTTGATTTTGATAAAAAAGAAACATTTGTTTATGACAGGGATAAACTGCCATGGCCCGCTTCGCAAACCGAAATGGATGACATGTGGGGACAACGGGTGAAATACGACTTGCTGAATTTAAAAATAGCCAGCCCCGATATGGCTAAAAATAAAGAAACATTAAAAAAACGCTACACGAATTTATTATCGCAAGCCAATAAATTATCAAACCAGGATGTTTTTCAGTATTTTATGGATGCCTTTACCGAGGCAATAGACCCCCACACCAATTACTTTAACCCATCAAACGCGGCTAATTTCAATATTGAAATGTCGCGTCAGTTGGAAGGTATCGGTGCATCGCTTTTGGTTGAAAATGAATATGTAACTATAAAATCTGTAGTAGCCGGCGGCCCTGCTGATAAAAGCAAACAAATCAGTATTGACGACCGCATTGTTGGTGTAGCCCAGGGCAAAACAGGCGAATTTCAGAATGTTGTTGGCTGGAGAGTTGAAAACGCTATTGCTTTAATTCGTGGTACAAAAGGTACTGTTGTAAGGCTGGAGATATTACCTGCCGGAACAAGCGCCGGTGGTAAGCCAAAAGTTGTGGAGATGGTACGGGAAAAGATCATTTTAAAGGATCAATCAGCTAAAAAGGAGATCCGTACGTACAATAATAACGGGAAGACTGTTAAAATTGGCGTTATATCTATCCCTGCATTTTACATTGATTACAATGATTATAAAGCGGGTAATCCCAACTATAAAAGCACCACGCATGATGTTAAAATATTATTGGATAGCCTGAAACAGGAAAATGTTGATGGTGTAGTGATAGACCTGCGCGAGAATGGTGGCGGTTCMTTAATGGAGGCCATTGAGCTTACCGGCTTATTTGTAAAAAGTGGCCCGGTAGTGCAGGTGCGCGACACTAAAAACCAGGTTGATGTAGAGAAAGATGATGACCCGGGAATTACTTATGCTGGTCCGTTAGGTGTACTGGTTGATCGTTTCAGTGCTTCAGCATCCGAAATTTTTTCGGGAGCTATCCAGGATTATGGTCGCGGTATCATATTGGGTACACAAACCTATGGTAAAGGTTCTGTTCAAAACGCAATTGACCTTGATAGAATCTTAGGTTCGCCACTCAAGGATAAAATTAATCAGCTGGCAAATAAAGTAGCAGCTGGCGGTAAAACAAGGGTGTCAACAGGCAGCCAGAGCACTTATGGGCAGCTTAATTTAACCATAGCTAAGTTTTATCGCATCAGCGGCAGCTCAACCCAGCACAAGGGTGTAACGCCGGATATTCAGTTCCCTTCATTAATTCCTCTGGATAAATATGGTGAAGATACAGAACCGTCTGCTATGCCTTTTGATGTTATTCAGAAAAGTGATTTCATCAAAGCAGGTGATTTTACTTCTGTGTTGCCTCAATTAACAAAGCTGCATGATCAGCGTATGGCTACCAGCGATAGTTATAAATACATGATGGAAGATATTGCCGACTTTAAAAAGCACGAAACCGAAAACAGTGTTACTTTAAACGAGGCCGAGTTGAAAAAACAACGTGATGCTGATGAGCAAAAAGCTTTAGAACGCAATAATCTGCGCCGCATAGCTTTAGGCTTGCCGGCCCTTAAAAAAGGGGATAAAAAACCTAAAGATGAAGACCTGGATTTTGTAAAACGCGAAGCAGGCCAGATCATGACTGATTATATCAGTTTGGGATCGAAGTTTACAAGCATATCAACACAGTAAGCCCCCCAGCCCCCTGAAGGGGGAGCACAAAAATATATTTAAGCCGCCTGTTAAACGGGCGGCTTTTAGTTTGCTCCATAGTCAATCCACCGCAGGGGTGAAAATTTGTTACGTTGGGTACTAACTATACCATTGGTATCTTTACTGGCCCCGGGAGATCAGAATAAAAATTCAGATTTTGGAAATTTTGTAATTACTTTGCCGGTTGAAAGCAATAAACCCGATATAAATGTTAGTTATAAATAACTTTAACGAATTTGAAGCGCAAATAGGGAATGACCTTGGTGTTTCATCATGGTATAAAATTACCCAGGAGCAGATCAATAAATTTGCTGATGCCACATTAGATCATCAATGGATCCATACTGATCCTGAAAGGGCAAAAACCGAAAGCCAGTTTGGAGCAACTATTGCTCATGGCTATCTCACCCTATCGCTGATCCCTTATTTATGGAAGGAAATTGTAAAAGTTGAAAACCTGAAAATGGAGATCAATTATGGCATTGAAGGTTTTCGTTTTGGGCAAGCTGTATTGGTTGATTCGGAAGTAAGACTGAAAGTAAAACTTGGCGGCCTGGTAAATCTGCGCGGACCAATTAAAGCCACCATGATAACCACCCTTGAAATTAAAGATCAAAAGAAACCAGCCTTTAGCGGCGATATAGTTTTTGTTTATCACTTTAATTCTTAGAACAAAGAGCAGGGATTTTTGGACAAAGGACTTTCGGAAAATAGGCTTTCAGAGCCCTGGATAAAAGAGGTCAAATGTCAAAGACTCATCCGGTTAACTTTATTTGACTTGCAAGTCCTCCACAAAAATATAAACAGAAAAGACCGCCACTTTTGATGACGGTCTTTTCTGTTTGGATGAAATAGTTATTTAAAATCTCACGTTCCGTATTCCGGGGTAGTTACTTCGCTTTCTTCAAACTCGTAATCGGTTAATGGCGGACATGAACAGATCAGCGTTCTATCGCCGTAGGTATCATTAACCCTACCTACTGA
>NZ_JBFUKF010000086.1:0-16834 GCF_056400985.1 Mucilaginibacter sp. P4_G9
CACTCAGGCTTTCAATTACCGCGTTGCCAAAATATTCATCGTACGATGGTAATATAAACAGATCATGCTGTTGTAGTATTTTAAACTTATCTTCATTAATAAAGCCGGCCCATGTTATTTTATTGGCAATACCATTAATTATAGCCAATGATTTTAAACTTTCAACGTATTGTTCATTGCCATTGCCGGCAATGGTAAGTTGAAAAGGGGCATTAACCATCCCGAGGGCATTAAGCAGGATATCCAGCCCTTTTTTTTCCTCGATCCTTGAAAAGAAGATCAGTTTAATTGGCGACGAAATCGCGGCTTGAGAAAATGAGTGAAAAAGAGGGAGTTTTACAAAATTGGGTATTATGGTAGTACTTTTGGGATTAATAATACAGTTAACCGAATCGCTTTCTCTTGGAGATGTTGCGTGGATATGGCAACGCTTTAATACCGGCCTCCCCAATAAATTATGAATGATTGATTTGATCTCCTGATTTTTATTTTGAAACGAATAAGGGCTTAACGTACCTCTTGTTGAAACTAAAACAGGCACCCCCCTGATTACTGCGAAAAGGCAGGAGAGTACCGAAACCAGATTCCACCACGCATGTACATGTACTACATTATAGGCTTTGCAGTTTTTCCAAACTGCTTTTAGCAATGCGGGAGAAAAATGACTATGGTCTTTAGTGATACGCTTAAAATAGGTAACGCTTACACCATCAACCGTCACCGTTTGATTAGGGATTACCTCGAGTTCGTGAGGGCCATTAGCYGTGGTTACGTACATACTGATATCGTTGCCACTTTTTACAAGTTGTTCGCAAAGCATAGCTACAGACATAATTGGCCCGCCATAAATATAGGCTGGSTTGTATGAGGGCGAAATCTGTAAAATTCTCAAACCTCTTTTAATATATTAGACGTTGTAAGTATTTTATGAATAGCCAGCATACTAATGTAACTCCAGAATACGGTATTCACCAGGAATTCAAAGCTTAAGCCGCGCCACATAATCTGAAACAGTCCGCTAAACACAAGGGCTGTCCCTAAAATATATCCGCCAAAAAGTTTTTCAGCTTTAACAGAAATCAGCTGTGCTACCGCCCCATAAATAAACATGAATAAAAACACTCCCACGGTACCGTAAGTAAGATAAGCATCAACAACAAAAGCAGGCTTTGCCGATACGGTTGACGCCCTGTTTACCACACCGGCATCATAAACACGTTCCATAATCAAATCTTCGGTACTTGGTTTGCCTGGCCAAAAAATACGTGGAATAATGGCCATGCCCGATTGCTTAATCAATTTTGCGCCATAAAAGTCGACGTTTTTTGGTGTTGATTGCGTAAACTTTATAAACATATCAATCTCGCTTAACCTGAAAGCAAGGAAGCCCCAGTTTGAATTGTCTTCCTCTCCTGAATCATTTCCTAATGCAGCATCAAGAGCCAGTTGACTGGCTTCATCTGCGGAAGTCTCACCCGACCAGGCATTTTGCCTGAATATGCGGTTATAAGTAGGCAAAAACATAAACAGAAGCAGCAGCAAGGGGATGAAAATACCCGCCACCAACTTTTTATAGTTGGGGTAAAGGAAAACGCCCAAAACCAAAACACTTATAATAATGGGTTCTTTAAAACCCGATATGAGGGCCTGGTAAAAGTTAAAAAAGTAAAAGCAAATGCAAATTAATGTATTACCAATTTTTTTAAGTGGTATGGCAAATGCAAGAGCTAATGTACCTGCTATAAAACTCAATGAACTGAACTGATTTGCAAATTGCGATAAACCAGGAATTTTAATAAAAAATATAGAAGCAGGGAAACTGAAAATAGCAAACATCATTAATAAGTTTGCCAGTTTATCTTTTGCAACATAATATTTAGGTTTTGCCGAATAATCCATAAAGATCAAAACGCCGGAGATAAAGGCCGCATGCCCTAAACAGTAATACCGCTGGCATTGCGCCGTCAATTGCAGCCTGTTTTGGTCAACTAACGTAGTGCTTACTTTTTCAAAGTTTTGATACCCTAATACATCCATGAAATAGAATATAGAGGTACAGGCCATATATCCGGCAAAAATTATCTGTACTAAAAAAATTGGTCGCATCAATTGTTCGGCAACAGTCCTGTCATCAGGCAGGGGCTTAACCCAACCAGTTAACGTCAGAAAAAATATCAGGAATGATCCAAGCCAGGCGATTATGTATGATAATTCATAGTCACTCTTCAGCAAAGCAGCTAATACCCAGGGGATGAATAATACCAGGATGCGTTCTACAGGCGCCTGTTTACTTTGCATCGTTATTATTTATAATGTTTAAAATCGCAATGGCTTGGTTATCAAAACTCCAGGAGACTATTTTATTTTTAGCCTTGTTGCCCAAAATTTTCAGCGCTGTTTTGTTATTAACAAGTTCGCTTAGTTTTGTAGTAATATCTGTTAGATTTCCGGCTTCAAATATTTCTCCGGTAGAGCCGGGTATTACCAAATCAATAGCGCAGCCGCATTTATCAGAAACCAGTACAGGCTTGCCCGCGGCCATAGCTTCATTTATTGCAAGCCCCCAGGATTCGCCGGGGCCTTTTGAGGGCAGGCAAAATAAATCGCAGGCCTGATAAACTGCAGGCATTAATGATTGATTCTGGAATTCCATAAAATGAACATTGTTGTTTTTGCCGGCATTGGTTTTTAGTGAAATTTCTAAAATACCATTACCAACAAACAGTAAATGCGTGTTTGGCATGTTCAAAGTTAAAAAAGCATCCAGCAATAATTGAGGTGATTTTTTTTCTTCGAGCTTACCCGCAAATAATATCAATGTATCACCGGCATTAATGCCCAGACTTTGCCTTAGTTTACCGGCTTCAATAGCGCTATTCGCTGCAAATCTTTCGTTATCTATTGCATGTGGAGCAAAACTAAGCTGCCGTTCTTTTAAACCATGTTTCATAAAATAGGCTTTGTTATTGCTGCCCACATAAAATGCATAGTCGATATGATGATACACCCACCTTAAAAAAACAGACCTCAATAAGGCCTTAAATCCTTTTTGAGCATCAAGCAAAGTTGAATCGCCCCTGAAATAAACCGGCAACTTGTTTTTGAAATGTCTTATTGCTTTTAAATGGCTGTCATATGCCCAGCCGTAAATCAATATTGCATCGGCCTGCCAGGCTTTTATTTGATCATCAAGTTCGGGGTTAACTATACCCTTAAAATGATGTGAACCCGGGTCGGTGGAAATATTTTTCACCCATTCATACGGATAGCCATCCACTAGTGGCAAATCCCAGGCTACAGTTTTTCCAAAACCGGGATCGTATTTTTCCTGAGCTTTCTCGCCCCAGGTATAAAATACTTTAATCTCAACCCCTTGCCGTTCATTCATTAGTTTAAAAACCGGGGCGTAATATTGGATGGGATGAGTGGTTATAATGGCCAGGCGCATATCAGATGGTTTCGCCCATAATTTTAAATCCTTTGGCAGTTTTTAAGCGCGCATTAATATAGTCGGGATCCCTACAGTAAATGGTATTATAATTACCAAACGAGGGAATCAAATTTAAATCCCTTTTGAAAGCGTCATACTGGTAAGGTTTAAACCCATTTGCCAGGAGTAACTTATGGATACCCTCTTCATTAAATCCATAACGTATGCCGCTGCCATTAAGTTCGATGATGATAGCTTTAAGCGATTCCTGTTTTAATGTATTATTCATCCCTTTCAATACTTCGGTTTCAAAACCCTCCACATCAATTTTTATTAATACGGGTTTATCATTTACGGTAAGTGAATCTACGCTAATTACATTTACTGTTTCAACCTCGATATTTTGGGACTCATCCCGGCTGATGATATGATTGGTAGTATCCTCGTTTTTTGAAAACGTAAGTACACCTGCTTTTGCCCCGGCTGCAGCGTTAATCAGGGTAGCTTTATCATGAAGCTGATTTAAGCCGATATTTTTATTGGTAATAACCGCAGTATTTACAGATGCCTCAATGGCGATGGTTTTGGCCTTACATACCCCGGATGCTAATAAAGTGTATGAACCTACGTTGGCGCCAATATCAAAAAAAACATCCTTGGGCCTTAAAAAGTGCAGTAAAAAGGCCATATCATTAAATTCATGTAGGCCGGTATAAATATTGCCGGTAATACCGGTTAAGCCCTTGCGGGCATAAAAATTTATTCCTGCTAAATAGGGCTTTACAAATAGCTTTGATGGCCTTAAGCTGCTTTGGATTTGCCACCACAAAAACCGGGTGAGTGCTTTAACCGGATGCCTTTTACCTAAACTGTGGTTAAATATAAAGCCAAACGTTCTTTTAATTTTTTCCACTGATAACGTTATCAAAAAGTTTGCATTGGTTTGCGGCCATTTGTTTTGCCGAATATTTATTTACAGCAACGGCGTGATATTGGGGCAGTTCGGCATTGCCATTAAGCAAAGCTGATAAGAACGCGTTAATATTTGCATCTGATATGGTATCATAATCATAAACATGCTTAACTCCATATTCCTTCATAATATTTATTGCTGAACTTGCCGGGTTAAAAACAGCCAATATTGGTTTTTGAGTTAGCAGGTATGGATATATTTTTGAAGCGGTGTATTTAGGATCATCAGACCCTGGAATAAAAAGAGCGTCGGCCTGTTGCAAAGTAGCCAGCGTATGATAATAGCTAATCCGATTGGTAATCTCAATTACCTGGTCATCTACACCATGTTGTTTGGCAAGTGGAAGTATAGTTGGATTGCCCTGACCATTTGGAGCGTAACTTGTGCCGATAAAATAAAATTTTAACAATTTAAAGGCCTCGTTGCCATTTTGTRATGCAGTTTTAAGCGCTTTAAATAAAGGTGTTATGGCCTTATGCATATCTGCCCCGCCACGGCCTATATAAACTATATTGACTAATCCTTCTGTAAGCAGGTTATCGAATGTTTTGTTATTTGCCCCCGCTATCTGCATATCTGGTTCAAACGCCCCAAAAGTTATGGTAGCAGCAGGTTTGTTTTTAATTTCAGGATACCTGTTTTTCAAATCATAGATGTAATCATCAGATACACTGATTAAACCATCTACATTTTTTATGGCTATTGGTTCCAGGTATTTGTTAAGGCGATAGGAGAACCAATATTTGGGGGGTCTTTGAGTTTTTGGCTTATCCTGGTAGTAATCAGAAAACCATGGATCCTGCATATCGATCACATAAGGAATCCCGAAACTTTTTTTCCAGGTGGCCCCTAAAATACAAACCGGGAATTGAGTGGTGGAAAAATAGATAAGATCAAATTTTTGAGCTTTTAAAAGTTGGTTTACCTTTTGTTTGTAAAACCATAACGAGCGTAAAGCGATACTTCCCAGCCCTAATTTAGAGGTAAATTGCTTTTTGAATGCTTTAACTTTATGGATCTTTGTATTTGCTGGTACACTTCGAGTTAACAGTTCATCTATATTTAAATCGGTATACTTTTCATCAACCATCACTACTTCGGCATCCCAGCCATTGGCCGCAAAATAGGGCAAACTCATGCGCACCCTTTGCATATCAGCGCCGTTTACGGGGGGGAAGTAGGGTGAAATGATGAGCAGCTTTTTCAATCCCAATATTTATTCTGATTTAGCAGGTGAGTTTTTTTAATGAACAGTATATCCGTTTGCCACAAAGCCCTGTCGAGCGGTCGCCTGATAAAGGAACATATATCATAAGTGATAAAACCAATATCATCCATGAACTTGATCACATCAGAAATTAAAGGGCAGCCTTTGTTTATTTCTATTAATGATACCTCGCAAAGTACAAATTGTATATGGGGTAAATTTTTTGAAAAGCCTTTTAACACTTCGAGCTCATAGCCCTGCACATCCAATTTGATAAAATCCGGAGAACCTAATTTGCTATAGTTTTCAATAACGTTATCAAGTGTTTGCAAGCCGCGCAGGTCTTTTTTGAAATTGTTGGGMTTATATTCCTCCAGAACACTGCTTACGGTTGAATTTACATTAAAGGTAACCTGTTTACCGCTTTCTGCACCCAGCAAATCAATATGAAAATAAGTATCAGGTAATTTTTGGGTAACTGCTTTTAAAGCAACATCCTTATCTTGCTGGGCTTCTATCATTAAAACTTTTGCTGATGGAAAGATAACCTTGATCATTTGTGTCCATTCGCCATCAAACGCGCCGACGTCAATTACAAATTCAGGGTAGAAACCAAGCTTTTTAATGTTCATTAAGCTCCACTCCATAGAAGGAATGTTTTGCCGGTTTTTAATTTCCCAAACCTTTTGCGCTGGTATAACCAGGCGTAGTACTTTTTTAAATAAGGCTAACATGTTATTTTCTTTTCCACCAACGATTGTTTTTTAATTTTTCCCGGGCTGATGTCCAGTCGCAAACTTCATCAATTATGTCATAAAAACCCTGCTGTTTTTCGGGTAAGTTATTTGATATTACCCGGTCGATAAGCTTTGGCAAATCATCATAAAAACCTTGGGTACGATAGGGGGGATGCAGCGACCAAAGTCCTTTTCCCGTTCCCAAAAAGTCTATCCGCTTTAAATTATGCTTGCTGATGTAGGTTGATATTATATGTTCCGGCAGATCGGCGTTTGAATTTCCTTCCACAATTGCTTTTACCTGGCCCCGTACCGGTGGTTTGGTTAATACCAGCTTGTGCAATTTAAACCTGCTTTTATCCATCATAAATATCCGTGTACTCATGCCATTTAGCTGCCAGGTATAAGGAGCAATTTTATGGATCACATGCTGATCTGTCAATACATCGGTATTATTGGGTGGACCAGGAAGGGGGGAAATGATAAAACATGATGGCTCGCTTTCAAAAAACTGTTCCGCCTCCGTGATCCATTCCTGGCCTCCTCCTCCTAAAAACATATCCGAATCTAAATGGAAAACAAGATTGTTTTTAGCAGTATAGATCCCGAAGAAATAGGCATAGAACGGACCGCCCCTAAAGTCTTTATCGGGTAAACTGCTTTCGCCAAAAAAGTATTCGGCAACTTGCTTTTTAGTTGAAGACGAATAATCAACCGGCACAATTTTAACATTGTATTTGCTTTGAATTTCTTCAGAAAGAAACTGGTTTAACAGATCTTTATTTGCATCCCATCCCTCAGCAAACCTACCTTTACTTTGCCGGGTATCCACAGTCAAAATAATCTCATCAACCTGATCTGAAAGTACATCTAATTGGTGTTTTAGGATGTGTTTTGCATGGGGATAATCACCTGGCGCAAGATTGATCTGGAGGCTAACCTTATTTTTCAAGAGCATCTTTTACTAAAGCAAGCAATTTTTTTGATTCATTTTCCCAATTATAAAAGACCGCCGCTTCAATTGCCCTGTTTTTTGCTGCCTGTAATTCTACAGGGTCATTAAGCCATTTTTTCAGCCCGGCTATTTGCATATCGCCTGGTTGCTGTGGCAACTTAAAGCCGGGTTTAAACATGTCAAACGCCTCGTTTTGCCCTTCGGTTTCGCTGGTAATAACCGGTAAGCCGGATTGGATGTATTGAAAAAACTTATTGGTAATTGTGTAATTACGGCTCAAGGGGGTATCAAGTTCCAAAGCCAGCCCTATATCAAATTCAGCAATTTTTTTTGCCAGTTTATACGCCTTAACCGTGTCATGAAAAAATAGCCAATGTTGCTTTGGCAACAGTGCATTCAGTTTTTCACGGTACCGGTTATCAATATTACCAAGCAGATGTATTTCGAGCCTGGATTTGATTGAACTTAATAATTTAATGAACTGCTCCAGCCCTCTGCCTGGTCCTATCGTTTGGGAGAACCAGAACAGTTTCAAAGGTTTTGAAAACTCCTTTTTAAATGGAATACCAGGTGATGTAAATACATTGTATACAACCTGTGGTGTTGGGCACGCATAAACAGCTGAAAGTTTTTTTGCCAACGCATTTGAAGTAGTAATACAAAATACACCTTTATTTAAGGCTACCAATTCAGCCCGGCGTAGTAAATTGATTGGCCTTTCGGCGCGTGCATCGGATAGCAGATCTTCAGAATACCAGTCTTCAAAATCAAAAGCAACTTTAAAATCGGCACTTAATAATTTAGTGCCAATATAAGTAGCCAGCTCCTGGTGACAGATGTATAGTTGGGCCTTAATGGCTTTGGCTTTGTTATAATAACGGGCGGCCCCATAACCGAGCGATAAGTTTGTTTCTATTTTGAAATTACGGGTAAGCAAGCGGCCGAGCTTATTGAAAAGCTTATCTGTAAATGAGTAAATTGTTGATGCCGAAAGATCAGACACAACCTGTAAACTTAAATTGGGAAAGGCTTTTATGGCGTCAAGATCCTGTTGGTACAATTCTGCCGAAATAATACCCGTTAAAATACAAACCTCATAACCTGCTGTGGCCAAAGTAGTGGCCTCTTTTAAAACCCTTGGGTTACGGCAAAGGTGCGATTGGGTTATAATGCAGATCTTTTTAGGCAATGATTTACTGTTAGTTGAATAGCCTGGATTTAATTTTTTGTAATGATTGAGGTATGGAATGCGCGCTAAGTGCTTTTTGTTGTCCTTTTACTCTCAATTCTTTTCGCTTGCTTTTTGAAGCTGCCAGTTCCCTGCATTTGAGAACTAACTCATCTGTATTGGTATAAGTTTCAATCTCGGTGCCTAATTCATATAAATGGGGCAAACCTGCAGTATGTTCAGTTAAATAGCATGCACCGAGCATAGGGGCTTCCAGGTCGCGGAGCCTGCTGTATGTTAAAGTATTTTTACTAAAAGTATTGAATGCCGGCACCCTGTTTATGCCCAAGGTTATGCTGCTTTCGCGGGTAAGCCTCATGTATTCTTCAAAATTGGGCCTTTCAAATATGTTTTCACCGGGTATGTTTGCCGGTGTTACTTTTTCGTAACGTTTAAAATGGTAAGCCGCAAAACCCTTGAACCCCGAATTACGGATGAGGTTTGCCTGGTTTTTAATTTTGGATGAAAAATTTGATGCAGGTGATGCTGTTGCCTGCGCTGCTGAATTGTCCCAGTCATTTCCCCTGATCTGTACCGGCAGTCCCTTATTGATGGTATCTCCCAAAAGCTGCGCCCTTAAATAATCTTTTGAACCAATAAATGAAATGTTGTTTGTTTCCTGTTCAGGACAGGTCCTGTACCGGGGATTAACCCACATGGGCATGGGCAGATTGATATGGACTACACATGCTTTTTTGTACATATCCAATGCTTCAAACTCGGGAACCCAAACCAGATCGAACACTTTAAATTCATTCGGCAATTTGGTAAACGACCGAACATTATCACAATAGAAATTAACGCAAGGAATCCCTAATGCCCTTATTTGTTTTATGGCCGGCAGATCAATTTGTTTAGGGTATAAATAGCAAAGGAAAATATCAATGTGCTGGCGGTTTGCCTTAATATAAGTTAAGGTGTCCCCCCAGGCTTGGTCCTTCCATTTTTGCAGGGCCGGATCGTTTTCGTAGGGGACTAAACCCGCGGCCCAGTCAAGCCCTGGTACTTCAAGCCATTGCATTCCGGCTTCTTCAATACCATTTTTGATATAATAGGGCCAGAAACGGTATGCAGGTATGGCATGCGGTCTAGTATCAAAATCCTGTAAAAACGATAGTAGTATCCTCATGTCAGGCGTTTGAACAAAACGTCAATCTGGTTTAGCTCGGTACCCACAGGTGTATTATTACCTAATGCAAAAAGCTGAAATTTAAAACCGGCGAGGTAGCTGGCGATGTCTAAGAACTGTGCCTGGCCGTGGTAATATTCTTTAAATGATACTTCGCAAATAATATATTTTACAGAGCTGAGCCAGTCACCAAAGCCCTTAAGGGCTTCTAATTCAAATCCCTGTATATCAAGTTTGATAATATCTGGTATGGGTAATGTTTTACTATTTATGAGGTCGGCAAGCCGTTTAATTTCTACCTGCTCTTCCTTTTCTTTTTTGATATTGAAGTGTTCAAATTCTAAAGGAGTCGCGTTGAGCAAACTTGATGAATCGGTATAACTGGAAATATTAATAGTGCCCGGGCTATTTTCGCTACCAACACAATATTGGTGCAGGTAAATGTCTGTTAATGCGCTGCAATTATTATTAAAGGCTAAAACATGCGCTGTAAGTGGCTCAAAGGCGTGCACAACGGCTTTTGGTAAAATTGATTTTGCAAGCAAGGTCCAGGTACCTGTATTGCTGCCGATATCAAATATTACAGGATTCGCTTTTATCGATCTGTCATTACAGATAATTTCAAGCAATTCAAGTGAATCGAGATGGCCAAGCTTAAGATTGGCCCCCGGAGTGTTCCGGAGTTTTGCAAGCCTTCGTTTCCTGTTTATTTCAAGTGCTAACCTTTCAATAAGTTTGTAGGGATTATATATAACAGAAAGGTTCATGAATGGGTTAAGTGAGGTTATGAACGATTAATAAAATGCTTCACCAGCTTGGTAATTTTCCATCCTACCAGGGAGACCATAATTTTTGTTGATCCACCGGCTATAAATTTAAGTGATGAACCACCAAGCTCATTAACTTTTATTTGTGCAGTTTTTACCAGATCCGGGTACCTTGGATAAATAAAATAAATAAAATGCTGCCAAACATTAGCACAAGCCAATTTAGCTTCGGGGGTTGAATGTACGACTAATAAATTTTTTGTGGCTTTATCTAACGATCTGGACGCAGAAAGCATAGCTTCCTGTTGTGTTCGCCCCGATAAACTGCCGCTATTTCCTGAACGATAATATAAAATTGAGTCTGGATCGAACACTACTAATTTACTTTTTAGTATTACCCGGGTAAAAAAATCAAGGTCGTCAATTAAGGTGAGTTGTTCGTCCCAGTAGCCGGCGTTTTCAATTATCTGTCTCGGTAATAAAAATATGCCTGATTGGGTCATAG
This sequence comes from Mucilaginibacter sp. P4_G9, assembly GCF_056400985.1. Taxonomy (NCBI): domain Bacteria; kingdom Pseudomonadati; phylum Bacteroidota; class Sphingobacteriia; order Sphingobacteriales; family Sphingobacteriaceae; genus Mucilaginibacter; species Mucilaginibacter sp. P4_G9. Next base: position 10,932 of record NZ_JBFUKF010000086.1, read on the forward strand.
AATGGCCGTTTTTCCATGACGAGCAGATCCAATCACCGGCAGGCAGGGTTTTCCAGCAATCTTCGGGACTTAATTTAAAAGTACCCAGGTCGTTATTATAAAACCGGCCCCATTTAGAAGAAATTATACAACCCTGGTTTTCATTAGCAAGTTTTACCTGGCTTTCTATCATCTCTGGATTTATAAGATCATCCCCATCCAAAAACTTAATGTACTGCCCGGTTGCTTTACTGTAGGCTACATTACGGGCGGCGGCAGCACCCGCATTTTGCTGAAAGAATACGCTGATATGCTTATATGGAAGGGTGTTTAATAAAGTTTTAGTGTTATCTGTAGAACCATCATCAACTATAATAATTTCGATGTTTTTATAGGTTTGCTTTATTACAGATTCAATGGTATCCTTGATATAATTTTCGCTATTATAAACCGGAATACAAACAGAAACTAATGGATCTTGCGCCGACATCTTTATTTTATCCCGTGTTTACGTTTTAGTTTTTCAAACAACGAGCCTGAAACATATTTTCCGTTTTTATCAAACTTTCCAGCATTCCATACTTCATTCCAAAAGTGAATAGCATAGGTATTTGACGTAATCCTTCTGCCAGGCATGGTTTCGGGCTTTAATACGGGTCTTAATAATTCTTTAATCTTATTAACAAAAGTCATGTTGCCCAGTACTAACTCGCCTATGAACTTCCAYGAGATAGGATTGAAGTACTGATAAGGAACTATATGATCTTCCATTTTTAACTCTTTTACCGCTTTTTGAAACAGGAACGGTCCGGCACTGCCAAAAGTCATTTTTTTCAGATCTGTTTTGGCTAATTCATCCAGGCAATATTTTATAAGCGGACTGTTTTTAGGGGCTTTAATAACACAATTATTGGCCAGCGAACCATATTCGCCTTCATTGCTTGAACAAATAATGGTGGCTTGTTTAAAAGTAAATGGCTTTAAACATATAATATCCAAATCAACCCACCAGCCACCATTTTTTTGAAGCATCAATAACCTGAAGAGATCTGCAAAACCCGATACTGATCCTTTGCCCCAGCCATTTTCAAACCGGAAGATCTTATCATGGGCAATAACAGACCCGGCATCAAAAATTTGCGTACCAGCCGGCACGTTGCCGATGTGCTCGTAGGTATATAAATGAAAAGGGTGGCCATGATCTAAAAAAGATTGGATGCACAGTTGTTCAACCTTTGAAAGTTGATTCCCAATCCAAAGTGATTGAACAGGTTCGAGCTTTATATCATTTTCCATGCATTATTAAAATAGCCCTTTTTTGATAAATCCACATAATGATGAAGTATTTCGGTATGATCCTCAATCCTACAAACGTCCGGATTGACGACGTATGCATCGGGAGGTAAAATTGTCGCTTTAATATTGGCCAGTAACATAGCTGTTAAGGCTTGTTCAAGATAGTAGGACTTTCCTTCTTTTTCTTCTAAAATTTTAGTCCAGCTTTCCATATTATCCCAATTTATCATGCTGCTGTTAAGACCTATCGTACCTACATTTAACAATTTGGGTACTTTGTTTTTGCAAAGTTCTTCCATCAATTGCCTGGTGTAGCCATATGATTCCTGGCAATCCTGCATATATATCGGTTTTTCAGGCTGTTGCAGCCAATTAATTAAGGTTGATGGATTATTCCAAAACATCATGTCTGAATCTAAAACCAGTTTCCAATCTGCGCCGGGAATAGTGTGCACATCTGTTAGCTTTTTAATGTGTGGATATACCTTGCGCTTATGGTGTAAAACCGGGTATAGGTGTTGTGGCAATGCACTGTTAAGGTTTTGGTTAATCATTTGCTGCGTCACAATTTCGGCCCCGGGTAATTGGGTGTTTATCTGTTCAATTAATTGATCGTCGAAGCTGCCGTCATCAATCAATATAAATTTAAAAGGAGCCTGGCTAACTTTTACTAATGATTGAATACAAAACAGGGTTTGGTACAAATACTTTTTCCCGGTTAAAAAATAAACCGGTAAGCCATCGGCAGTTGAATGAACGGGGCGGAGATTCTTTGATGCCCGCATCATTAATTTTTGCCCATGCATCATTTTACGATAAGCAAAATATCCCCCAAAGCGCGCCAGCTTTTTTAAGTTGGCTTTGGGGTAGCGGTATAAAATATTAATGATTGACTGTATCAAATGCAAAGGAAAATTATATCCTGAAAAAAGCATCCCGCCAAAACAGGTGCCTTACGTTACTGGTGTAGTGCCTTGCTACAACATTATCCAATGCCATCGCTTTAATTTCCTGGGAGTCATGATTAAAATTTTTAACCATCTCTTTTGACCAAATGACTCCCAATGATTTGCTGGCGATATGTGCAAATATGGTTTGCTCTGTGCAAAAATCGTAATGGGGGTGAATGCCGGCAATGAGCGTTTCTAATTCAAAATCCTCATAAATGTTTTTACCATAAACATATAATAACCCGGCATTGAATTTATACAAATCATATAGGTTGCTGCTTGTGCCATTAATAACTTCCTGGTGGTATGCTGCTGCAAAGTCTTCTGTGCCACCGCATGCAAAATCTGTAACAGGCTGAGGCAGAAATGCAGTGAAATCCTTAAAGAATAAAATATCGCTGTCAATCCATAGCACCGGGCATTTTTCGGCATAACGAAGTATCAAGGCTAACTTTTTACCGAAGGGATGTAACTTTCCATAGCTTACAAGAGCTTTTCTTCCTTTAAACAAGTGGTATTCCTCAGTATTTTTCCAATCTTCAACGGTTATCTCGGCTGGCCAAAAATCCAATGCTTTTCGAATTTCCGAGGCAGACATTGTTCCATCGTTATTGATAATAAGTGCAGGTAACGTAATCCATGTATTGGCAATGGATAATACAGACAGGCGGGTCATATCAATAAAGTGCTGGCCTGTCATCATCAAAACAACTATATCTGATTGCTCTTTGTGTGTAAGTACATTTATTTTCTTTAATCTAAGCAATCTCCTGTATAAGTGAGGCAATCTGAAAGCTAACGATCCTTTAATTTTATTAAGCAAAGTGTTTGATTTGGACAATTATAATTATGCTATTGGGATAAACCATCGTACATGCCACATGCACCATGCCATTTGATGTAATTGCCGGTATTTTGCCAGGCACGGTGATTAAACCAGGATTTTATTTTTCTGAACGGTACAGTCCATTTTGGAATTTTTATCCAGGGGTTAATACCGTGGATTTCTAAAAGCTGTACCCATGACCGGTTGGTATTATTTAATAGTCGGGCCATATAATGAACCTGCATGCGCTGTTCTGGTATAATATGCTTTAATGTTAATACCGGGAAATAACCAACCTGCCAGCCTGATTTTAAAATTTCAATAACTATATCATTATCTCCACCCGAACTCAGGGCGTTTCCTGTTCTGTCAGCTATAGGAATATTCCCCTTTTTTGCCTTTTCAATATATGTTTCAAGCGCCTTTTTCCTTATCCCCATACCCGCGCCAATAGGTGCACATGCCGGATATTCGTTATTCCACCCGGCAATCATTTCATCTTCACCAGGATCTCTTAAAGCCAGGCTGCCATAAAAATCCTTTAACCATTTTGGCGGTGTTTTTTCAAACAAAGGGATTGATTTACCTCCTATAGCGCCCAGCTTACTGTTTGATGTAAATGTGGTTAATATGTTTTTAAGATAGTTTTTATCCAAAATGTTATCATCATCTACCATTACAATGAATGCGCCTTTTGCTTGCGCGAAACCCTTTAATCTGGCATAAGTTAAACCGGGTTTTTGCTCCCTTACTATTTGATTACGGGGATGCCAGGAAAGATCAATGTTTATCGGCGGGCATGAATTATTATCAACAATGATCAGTTCCCAATTATCAAATGGTAATGATTGATTTTGTAAGCCGGTTATAGTTTGCTGCAGGCGATTTGCATCAGGATTATAAGTGCATATTATTACCGATAATAGCGTTGTCATTTGCGGTAGTTAACCACTTTTGCGGGCACACCAACTGATATTGAATAGGGGGGCAGGTCCTTTGAAACAACAGCGCCTGCTCCTATCACACAGCCATCCCCAATGGTTACGCCGCCTAAAATTTTTGCTCCCGCCCCTATCCACACATCACTGCCGATTTTAACCGGTAATAAAATATCACCTTTTGAGCGTATAGAAATGCCCCGGCCGGGTATAGTATGATTGGAGCTAACAATACAGGCATGCATGGCAATTAATGTATTTTCGCCTATTTCGACACCTCCATGACCGTAAATACATACATATTCGCCCAAAAAAGTGTTTTTATTTATGGTGACAGATCCGCCGTAAGCCTTAACAATTACGCCGCGCGATAACTCGCATTGAGGGGCAAGGGTAACACTTCCTTTTCGTCCGTTTAAAAAGCCACGCGATAAAAACGTGCCGGGTTTTATGATAACAGGTTGGTGGATAGTTACACCCAGTAACCGGTAAAACATAACATACAGGTTACTTATTAATCTTGACATACAAATTGAGTCAATAAGGTTTTTAAAAAGGCCAGGCCTTGTTTAGCATCTGTTTCATCCTTAAAATTGAGCCAGGCAACATGATGGTTAAGATGGCAAACTGATGATAGCCTATGAAAGCAGGGTTTAAACATTGCACCTGCCGGGTATAGCTCTAAAACATGTGTACCTTTATTACACAAATATATATTGCTCAATCCGGCACCATGAGGGCCAATAATGTGTGTAGCAGATCGCATTTTTTCGATGGTTTCTATCGCTTCCAAAGCCGAAAGATCAACTGTTTCAATCAATGGAAAATGCTTCAGGAGCTGATCTTCCCAATTTATATTTCTTGACGCCGCCCCTTTTCGGGTAATCCAGATAACTTTATCAGATTTTTTTTGTGCTGACGGTTGTATATTGAATAACGATTTTAATGCATTAACACACCATGGGCTAATTTGCTGATCGTTAACCAACCTGTTGGTAAACAATAGCTGTTCGCATTCGTAATGTGTTAAATTATCAGTCCAGATTATTTTCGAGATGTCAATATTTGCCTTTTTGATCCATTTTAATTTCCATTCAGTTTGCGGGCCGTTAAAAAGAATGTGGTCAACATATTCAATTACCGGTTGCGCAAAATGGGTCTTAATAATTGATTCAAACAAAAAATGGTAAAAGCCTCCATCTGCGCCATTTGTTAAGCAGGAGAGAGTGGCACCTTTCAGGTATGTTTTTGGAGGCAAGCGAACAACATTTGCCAAGGGTGAGTTGGTAAGGTTAACAGTCCATTCCTTAGCCGATTCATCTATAAAACTTCTCTTATCACTATCATATACCAACCCTATGGCGCTCCAAACTGTACCCTTTGAGATACTGTACAAGCATCTTTTGGGCTCCTTATAAACACCTTTGAGTTTAAACCTTGGTTGTTCATCGGCGGTTTGCTGCGGAATGGTTTGGTTATAAGTAACCAGCGGTAAATTGTAAGCCATGGGTTGACCGGCTTCATCCAACAAAATGCCCGAAAGTAATTCAGGACAATCAATTGCTTCCCCAATTTGGGGCCGGTATATATCGCTAAAGCTTTTAATATGGTATGGATTATTTGTAAAGCATATTATCCATAATTTTTTCAAAAGGCTTACAATCATTTTACCGGTTTATAAAGTTTCAAGTGCTTTATAAAAACTAAATTTTATCATCACCAAACTGAATTTTTATATCAGCCATTTGGGATTTTTTTAAATGCAAATTTGAGTTGCGCCACGCGTAGTTTGATTCTTAACCAGGCGGGGAATATAATGTGTAACATGCGCCAAACTGAACTTTTACCATCCGGAACTTTCAACCCGCATTGTTCGCTCAGTTTTAGTGCTCGTTTCGCAGCATCGTATTGCTG
>NZ_JBFUKF010000087.1:0-16707 GCF_056400985.1 Mucilaginibacter sp. P4_G9
GGCTCATGTGATCCATCACCAAATCTGTCTCTTTCCAAAGTATCGTGGTTTTGGCATTCAATATATTTTTTGAAGATTGATGGTTGGCTTCGTTATAGCTTATCTGATGGTTGGGCAATACAATACCTAAAGTTTTTTTAGGAGTAGATACTTTAACCTTTCCGCGTGTTACTGTTACCTGAACCAGGCAGCCTTCGGATTTAATATTGAACGCTGTGCCTAATACGCGTGTTGTAATCTGCCCTGCATGCACAAGGAAAGGGTGAAGCGGATCGTGCCTGATATCAAAGTAAGCCTCGCCTGTTAAGTATACTTCGCGGGTTTTGCCGGTGAACTTTGCCGGATAATCTAAATGACTGTTTTTATTTAACAACACGATGCTACCATCGGCCAGTTTTATTTCTTGCACATGACGGGTAGGTTGGGGTACAGCTACCTTGGCTTGTAAAGGTGCTGGTTTAGGTCTGGTATGTAAAAAGTATAACCCGGCGCAAATAAATAATGCAATGGTTGCTGCAACCGACCAAACGATTGTTGCCGGACTTCTTTTTTGAAACGAGTAAATTTTTTTTTCCTTCTTTATGGTTTCAAGCAACTTATTATATAAAACCTCCTGGTGGCCAGGGTCAATGTCAACAAAAGAGCGGGCTTCGGTATCTGACCATAATTTTTCCAATAAACCTTCAATTTCTAACAGGTTATCCTCTTTGCCTATCAGTTCAAAAAGCTCATCAAGCTCTTGCATGGTACATGAGCCGTCCAGGTATTTTTGAAACAAGTATTTTATGCGAAAAACAGAGGCTGTTGACATGCTACATTTGGCTAATTGGAACCAATTTGTATACTTGACGATAAAATAACGGGAGAGGACTAATTAGATATGAAAAAAAATAAAAAAAGAGAGATTGTCAGCAAAATGAATAACAGGCCATGCTTTATAAATTCGCGCATTTTTTTTAATGCAGTAACGATGTGATTTTTTACAGTATTTTTCGACAGATTTAATCTATCGGCAATTTGTTCATGGGTGAGGCCTTCTTCCCGGCTTAAATTGAGTACTAATTGTTGTTGCTGGGTAAGCATTTGCAAACATTGTGTAACGCGCTGGTTATATTCTTTTAAGTCGTGATTTGAAGCTGCTGTTGCCTGCTCATATTGCATTTGATGATTAAGCAGCTGTTGTATCCTTTTTTCGCGGGCGGCTGTACGTAAAAAGTCGAGCGATTTGTTTACGGCCATCCGGTAAAGGAAAGCATCAATATTTTCAACTTCATTAAGAATTTCTTTGGCCGACCATATCTTCACAAAAATATCAAGCACCAGTTCTTCTGCAATTTCGCGAGACTTAACAACTTTATAAATGTAGGCGAAAAGCCTGGGTTGATTTTCTTTAAAAAACAACTTAAATGCAAGTTCATCGCCCGATGACAGGCGCTGGTGCAGCGAAGTTGATATTTCGTCACCAATATTGGCTGATCTCAAATAGTTGAACAAAATGCGGTATTATAATTGGAATCATAAAGTAACAACCTATTATTCAAATAATCAATAAATAAGTTAATAAATGATTGTGAGGAGGACAATTAATATTATATCTATAACAGTTATATGCAGCAAATTAAAGCTTAATATCAACCTTTTTCCCCGTTTTTACCGCAAGGTAGATCGCATCAATTATTTTTAGATCTTTTACAGCTTCTTCGCCGTCTATTGGAACAACAGGCTGTTTGTTTTCGAAAATGATCCCTGCTATTTGTTCCATTTGCACAGTTTGATGAACGGTAACAGGCTGGGTTAATTSGCCCTTATTGGTACGCCCTTTGATAGGTCCATAGCCGGTTGATGGTTGTAACTCTGCAAATCCCTTTTCTCCATTCAGGAAAAAACGATCCAGGTTATTCATTTTATAAGTTGATAAACAGGATGCAGTGGCCCCGCTGGGAAAGCCAAATTGAAATTGTATAGTTTCATCTACGCCCTCCTTAAATTTTATGGGATCTGTTTTAGTCTCCTGTGCGGTAACCCAAACGGGCTCCTCGCCGGTCATATACCTGGAACCATTGATGGCATAAATGCCTATGTCCATTAAAGAGCCGCCGCCTGCCAGTTGTTTATTTAATCGCCATTGCGTGGGATCGCCGATCGTAAACCCGCATAATCCCTGGAAGAACAAAATTTTTCCAAAATCACCGGCTTTTCTCATCCTGATAACTTCGAGCGTTTTGGGTTCAAAATGCATCCGGTAGCCAACTAATAATTTCACATTCGCTTTTTTACAGGCGTCTACCATCTCCTGCCCTTCTTTGGCATTCACAGCCATTGGCTTTTCGCAAATCGCATGTTTGCCCGCATTGGCTACCCGTATCACCTGGTCATGGTGCAATCCGTTTGGGGTTATTACATATACTGCATCAATATCAGGGTTGTTTTTTATATCGTCGAAATTTTCATAATTGTAACAATTCTTCGCAGGTATAGCATACTTGCTTTGCCATTCTTTAATTTTTGAGGGCGTACCACTAATTACACCAACCAGTTTGGCCTTTACACAGGACTGCATGGCTTCAGCAACGCGGGTTCCATAACTTCCAAGCCCCATTATAGCTACACGTAATACCGGCCCCTTATATGCTTCGTTATGATTATTTTTGCTATCTGCGCATGCTGTAATTGGGGCCAAATGCAGTGCTAAGGCTGATAGTCCTAATTTCTGTAAAAAGTCGCGACGTGAATTCATAACCAGGTTATTTATGTTGTTTATGAATCACAAATTACTCATTTATTTAAAAAATTCAACTACCTGGGATAGTTTATCTTTCCACCGCAATTATCTTTTTACAATCCCCAATAAATTAAAAAATCAGGGTTTGGCCAAAAGCCTTTTGCTACCATTGTTAGTTATTCTGATTCCCGTGTACCTAATGAATTGATCTTTGACCAGGGCTTGGGTGATTTATTTATTATCCGGACTGCAGGACAAGTATCGTCAGCAGCCCCCTGTGAATAATGCTATAAGACAAAACGTGATCGACCAGGTAAATGCCCTTAGAGATTTAGATCCTATTTTACATAAAAAATATTCAAACGGAGAAATCCTTATTGTAGACGCGGTTATGATATCCACACCGGAAAAGTAGAATTCTTAAAAGAAACCTTACAGAATCTTCCGGAAAAGAAATCCAAATAGCCCCCGGGCGGCCAAATGATTTCAATCACTTACCAGAGGTTTGGTAACCATTGACAACCCATGTTTGTACAACAGGTGTTGGGAGGGATTTAATAAATCTTCTCAACACCTATTTATAACACCGTCAATGCAAGCTGATAGTCAAGTGCATCAAGACAATACCTTAATACGTTGCGCTATTAGCGTATTGAGCAATTGACCAGATGCGTGTTCAGAACCAACCAGGTCGGCCAAAGTTACCTGATCTAATAATTGATCAACCGAGAGCTGAATGATTTGCCAGAGTGACCGCACAGAACAGTCCACGGAATTAGTACACAAAGGCCGTACGCCCGCATAGCTGCCGCAAAAGTCCTTACTGTACAAAGTACCGCCCAGCAATTTCAAAACCTGATTGATATTTACCTCACCGGCAGGTCGGGCCAGTACATAGCCCCCCTTGTAGCCCGGTGTGCTGCTGATATACCCAGCTATGCGCAATATGCGCGTAAGCTTGGCTACGTAAGCTGCCGACAAACCTTCGGCCTCACTTAAATCCGGAATGCTCATCCCGCCGTTATCCCCACATTTCGCAATGCGCAGTAATAACCGTAAACCATACTCCTCCTGGGCCGTAATTTTCATATTTAACGCTATATTTTAGTATTTGTGCTTATATCTTTTATAACATACCTAATTCGAACTTAGCCGTTTCAGACATCATTTCCCTATTCCAGGGTGGATCCCATACTACAGCAACATGCACTTCATTTACGCCTTCAATTTGTTTTATTTTTTGTTCCACTTCTACCGGTAATGACTGCGCAGCAGGGCAGCCTGGAGCAGTAAGGGTCATCACAATCTGTACATTGTTCAAAGGAGGCATAACCGTTGTTTCATAGATCAGCCCAAGTTCATAAATGCTTACCGGTATCTCGGGATCATAGATAGTTTGCAAACAATCAATGATCTTTTGTTTCAATGCTTCCTCGTTCATCATCGCGTTTTTTTTAATTTCCAACTGTTTGATAGACCAGGGCATAATTTTTCATCTGCCTGATCATGGCCAGCAAACCGTTAGAACGGGTTTGTGCCAGGTGTGTCATCATGCCTATTTGCTCTATAAAATCGAGCTTTGCCCGGATAATCTCGCCGGGTATATGTCCTGACAGCACACGGATCAGCATACTCACCAAACCTTTTACAATAACGGCATCGCTATCTGCTTTAAAAAATACCCTGCCATCATGGTAATCTGCTACCAGCCACACCGCCGATTGGYAGCCTTTAATCCTGTTTTCTTCTACTTTATAAGCATCATCTAATGCGGGTAACTTTTTACCAAGGTCGATGATGTATTCGTACTTATCTTCCCAGTTATCCAGAAAAGAAAAATCTGCAATAATTGCGGCCTCGGTATCCTGCATTTGCCCGTTGTTGTCTGTTATCATCATGACAGCATTTTGATGGATTTATGTAAACCTATAATCAATTTATCTACTTCTTCCCTGGTGTTGTATAGTGCAAATGAAGCTCTTACTGTACCTGGAATATCAAATCGTTTCATCAGCGGCTGGCAGCAGTGGTGGCCGGTTCGCACTGCAATTCCCTGGTTGTCCAGTAAAATACCTATATCCTGCGGATGTGCCCCTTTGATCACGAAAGATACCAGGCTCGCCTTCTCCCTGGCTTTGCCAATAACCGTGAGCCCAGGGATGTTTTCCAGTTGCTCCGTAGCGTAGGCCAATAACCCGACCTCGTGTTTCCGGATTTCTGCCTTCCCGGTTGTATTAATAAAGTCCAGGGCAACTTTTAATGCAATGGTATCCGCTATATTGGGAGTTCCGGCTTCGTATTTATAGGGCAGCTCGTTATACGTGGTATGTTCAAATGTCACCTCTTTGATCATTTCGCCGCCACCCTGGAAAACCGGCATATTCTCCAGTATCGCTTTTTTACCATATAGCACCCCTACCCCGGTTGGCCCATAAACCTTATGCCCCGAGAAGGCGAAAAAATCGCAATCCAGGTCTTGCACATCAATATCCAGGTGAACGGCCGATTGCGCCCCGTCAACTAATACGAGGGCTCCGGCCTGGTGAGCGGCAGCAATCATTTCTTTAATCGGATTTATCGTTCCTAATGCGTTGGATACCTGTACAATGGAAACCAGCTTTGTTTTAGCAGTCAACAGATCCTGGTAAGCCTTTAAAGAAAGTTCTCCGTTTTCTGTAACCGGGATCACTTTGAGTACGGCATGCTTTTCATCACAAAGTATTTGCCAGGGTACTATATTAGAATGATGCTCCATGCCCGAAATAATGATCTCATCTCCTGCATGAATATTTTGCCTGCCCCAGGTATAGGCTACCAGGTTAATACCTTCCGTTGTTCCCCTGGTAAAAATGATCTCTTCGGTAGCTGCCGCACCAATAAATTGTTTTACTGCGTAACGCGAGGCCTCATAGGCTAAAGTAGCTTCTTCGGCCAGGCTATGGATGCCCCGGTGAATATTGGCATTATAACCAGTATAATAATCATTAATGGCATTAATTACACTTAATGGCTTTTGTGATGTTGCCGCATTATCCAGGTATACCAACGGCTTATCCTTAACCATACGGCCAAGAATGGGGAATGCCTTCCTAAGGGCATACACATCAAAAACGGGCGATATCGTGCTTAAAGCTGTCATTTTTTTATTTATCATTAAAAAGCTGCGCTGTAATCAATTGCCTCACATATTCGCGAAGCAATTCGGGTTTTATCTGCAGCAGTATATCTTCGGCAAAGGCTTGTAACAGCATAGCCTGTGCGTTTTCTTTAGGGATACCTCTTGCCCTTAAATAGAACAAGGCTGTTTCATCCAGTTGACCTACAGTACAGCCATGTGAACATTTTACATCATCAGCAAAAATTTCCAGCTGGGGCTTGGTATTAATACTCGCCTTATCAGACAACAGGATGTTTTTATTGGATTGATAAGCATTGGTTTTTTGCGCCTGCGGCTGTACCATGATCTTTCCGTTAAATACGGCAGTTGCGTTATCATCCACAATCCCTTTATAAAGCTGGTTACTGAAACAATTTGGTTTGCGGTTATCAACCAAAGTATGGTTATCGGCATGGGTGTGGCCTTTAAGCATATACAAACCATACAAATGTGTTTCATTGTCTGCTGCATCCAGTACCAGGTTCATATTATTGCGGATCATACCGCCGTTAAGCGTAATCGTCGCAGTATGTACATAACTCCGGCCCATTTGCCGGATATGTGTTGTGCTCACCTGGCTGGCATTCACCCCATCGTTCTGGAGCTGATAATATTCCACATAGGCATTGCTGTCAACCACCATCTCCATCACCTGGTTGGTGAAACTATCGGCGGTGCCTGTTGTTTGATACGTTTCCACGAGTTGCAGTTTACTTCCTTCGCCCACATATACCAGGCTGCGGGGCTGCAAAAGCATTTGATGTTCACGTGCATCTGCCAGATGATACAGGTAAACAGGATGCTTCAATTGTTGTCCTTTAGCGATGTAGATAAATACCCCCCCATAGATGAATGAGGTATTAAGCGCATGGATCCCGTCTTTAATATACTTACTGCTTTGTCCAAGATGCTCTTTAACAAGGTCTTTATATATTCCCTTTACGGCATCTTCCAATGGCATCACAGTTAATTGGTGGCCCGGCGAACGGATGGTGGATAGCGAGGGCATAAACCGGCCGTTTACAAAAACCAGTTCATTAGCGCCCGAATATCCCGGCAAGCGGATGGAATCAACGTCTGCCTGGCTAAGAACAGGTTTCTCCTCAACAGCTGCAACATGATATTCTTTATCAAACAAACTGCTGATATTGGTATATTTCCACTCTTCGTTACGCAAAGACGGAAGGCCTGCGCTATTAAAACTATCAAAGCCCTCCTGGCGCATCCTGGCAATTTCGCTATCCGGGCTTGCACCCTGCAACTGTTCAAAGCGGTCTTTAAAATAACTTACATCTGTCATGATCCTGTTTAATTAGTACCTGTCGGTAAGCCTTCGGCTAAATTGATCTCATCCTTAATAAAATCATACCCTTTTTCTTCCAGTTCCAGGGCCAGTTCTTTACCTCCTGATCTCACCATACGGCCATTGTATAATACATGTATAAAATCGGGTTGCAGGTAATCCAGTAAGCGCTGGTAATGGGTAATTATTAGAATGGCCCGGTCCTTATTGCGTAGCTGGTTTACCCCCGCAGCCACAATACGCAGGGCATCAATGTCCAAACCGGAATCTGTTTCGTCCAGTATGGCAAGTTTGGGTTCCAGCATAGCCATCTGGAAAATCTCGTTGCGTTTTTTCTCCCCGCCAGAAAAACCTTCATTAACAGAACGGCTCAATAAGGCCTGGTCAATATTAACTAACGCCATTTTCTCCTTCATCGTTTTCAGAAAGGTAACGGCATCCAGCGGTTCTTCCCCCAGGTATTTCCGCTTTTCATTTACGGCGGCTTTAATAAAATTGGTGGTACTTACCCCAGGTATTTCCACAGGGTATTGAAATGCCAAAAACAAACCTTCACGGGCCCGGTCTTCCGGCGGCATCTGCAGCAGGTCTTTACCAGAAAAGGTAACCGAACCCTGGGTTACTTCGTACTCTTCTCTCCCGGCCAGTACCAGCGCCAGCGTACTTTTTCCCGAACCATTCGGCCCCATAATGGCATGGACTTCTCCCGGTTTGATTTCAAGGTCAATCCCGTTTAGTATTTGCTTCCCTTCAATGGCCGCATGTATATTTTTTATAGATAACATAGCAGTTCTATAACGTGTTTTATAAATAATCTGTGTCTTTCAAAAATTATCCTACGCTGCCTTCCAGGCTGATAGCCAGCAATTTTTGTGCTTCTACAGCAAATTCCATAGGCAGCTGATTCATTACTTCTTTGGCAAACCCGTTAACGATCAATGCCACGGCAGTTTCGGTATCAATACCCCGTTGCCTGCAGTAAAAGAGCTGATCTTCACCAATTTTTGAGGTGGTTGCTTCGTGCTCAACAATTGATGTTGTATTTTTAACCTCAATATATGGGAAGGTATTCGCACCGCATTTGTCGCCCAGCAGCAGGGAATCACATTGTGAATAGTTACGGGCATTAGTGGCCCATTTGCTGGCGCGTACCAGCCCGCGATAACTATTATTACTATGCCCTGCAGAGATCCCTTTTGCTACGATCCTGCTTTTGGTATGCTTACCCAGGTGGATCATTTTGGTACCGGTATCCGCTTGCTGATAGTTGTTGGTAAGTGCAACGGAGTAAAACTCGCCGATGGAATAATCACCTTTTAAAATTACGCTTGGATATTTCCAGGTAATTGCCGAACCGGTTTCTACCTGTGTCCATGATATCTTGGAATGATCGCCCTGGCATATGCCCCGCTTGGTAACAAAATTATAAATGCCGCCGCGCCCTTCTTTATCGCCGGGATACCAGTTTTGAACAGTGGAATATTTGATCTCCGCCTTGGTAAGCGCTACCAATTCTACTACGGCTGCGTGCAGTTGATTTTCGTCACGCATAGGGGCTGTACACCCTTCCAGGTAGCTAACGTAGCTATCGTCTTCAGCAATGATCAGCGTACGTTCAAACTGGCCAGAGTTTTCTGTATTGATCCGGAAATAAGTGGATAACTCCATGGGGCAGCGTACACCTTTAGGAATATAGCAAAAAGAACCATCGGTAAAAACAGCCGCATTCAGCGCTGCAAAATAATTATCGGTCATGGGCACTACAGAACCCATGTATTTTTTTACCAGTTCGGGATGCAGTTGTATAGCCTCGCTCATGGAGCAGAAAATAACTCCGATTTCTGACAGTTGCTTTTTGAATGAAGTGGCCACAGAAACGCTATCCATCACCACATCTACCGCTACCCCGCTCAGCCGTTTTTGTTCATCCAGGGAAATACCCAGTTTTTCAAAAGTACGGCGCAATTCGGGGTCTATTTCATCCAAACCGTTTAACTGCTGCTTTTGCTTAGGAGCAGCGTAATAAATAATATCCTGGTAATTAATTGGCGGATAGGTCACGTTCGGCCACTTTGGCTCTTCCATTTTCATCCACTGGGCATAGGCTTTAAGACGCCAGTCCAGCATCCAGTCGGGCTCGTTTTTTTTGGYCGAGATCAGGCGGATAACCGATTCGTCAATCCCCTTCGGAGCGGTGTCCGTATCTATATCTGTAACAAAACCGTATTTATAATCATTTAATACAGTTTGTTCCAGTGTATTCAGTTCTTCTTTCATGATGCCGGTCTTTAAGTGGAATCAGTAATAATAACACCACAAAGATACGGTCATTATCTGTTTATACAAAAAAGTATAAACAATATGACAATGGCATCACTTTGGGTAATCCGGCAACAATTCACACTAATTTTTGAAATAAGCGGGATCCATGAGTACCCATTAAGGGCATCTTTTAGGATTTGGGGCTGTTTTAAGAACCGGGCGCAATTGCAGCGCCCGATTCTCCGGCTATTTTAGCCGCTTAGGAATGATCGGCTCCTAATGGTATACCGACCATAGATGTAGGGAAGATTATAAAAGGCTGCGCCCGTGCGATTCCCTCCCAACGGGCTGCTTGTACACAAGTGAAAAGAGCAGCCTGTTGCGATGAGATTTATCTACCCGGCTTTAAAATCCGCTGTCATCCAAAGCAAAAGTATTTTTCCTTTCCTTCCATTTACCTTTTGTAAAATCCGGAAATTGGATACTTGCGTTGCCTTCTTTTAATGATTGGGTTGATAATGGCGTGATTACGCTCATGGTAACCGAATCGTACACATCAATAGGTGTTTGCCGTTTTTGCTTAACTGACTCTATAAAGGCATTAAACACAAACCAATCCATGCCACCATGCCCTGCACCTTCGGCCAGCTTTTCGTATTTTTTCCACAGGGGATGATCGTATTTATCGAACCATAATTTTGCCGGATCCCATGAATCATCTTCCTTCGACTGATGATCGATATATACACTCTTGTTTACATCCATCCAAAGCCCCTTTGTTCCCTGTACCCTGAAACCTAAGGAATACGGCCTTGGCAAGTGTGTATCGTGGCTTAGCAATACAGTTTCGCCATTTGCACAATTGATCATGGTGGTAGTTACATCACCATTTTTGTAATTTATCTTCGCGTTTTTATGGCCAGGTGATTGTTCCTCCACGTAAGCGGCTAATCCTTTCGCTTTTGAACTAAACGAAACCAGGTTGGTAAAACGGTTACCCGCATTGATATTTGCGTAATGCATGCATGGACCTGCTCCGTGAGTTGGGTAAATATCCCCATCCACATCAATATTATACTGGGTACGCCATTGGGCCTCGCTCAAAGCATTAGGGCCAAATTCCACGCCACCACCATAGTATTGCTTGCCGTTATTAAAAAGCACATTCCTTAGGTTATGCTGATAGCCTCCTTCTAAGTGTATCATCTCGCCAAACAGGTCCTGCCTCACCATGTTCAGGGCAGCCATTACGTCCCTGCGGTAACAAACATTCTCCAGGGTCATATACGGCATGCCTGTTTTTTCAGATGTGCGCACTATATCCCAATGCTCATCAACCGTTAAGCCTGCAATTACCTCGCAGCCTACATACTTACCAGCCTTCATGGCATCTATAGCCTGCGGGTGATGAAACTGCCATGGAGTGGCAATAATTACGGCATCAATATCTTTATGRTCCAATAACTTTTTATAAGCATCCAGTCCACCGGTATATTCCTTTACCGGGGCATGGCCTTTTTTGGCAATGTATTCCCGGCAAATTTTAAGCGAGCTTTCCTGGGTATCACAAATGGCCACTATCTCCACATCATCGCGCAGCAAACCTTCGGCAATATGGCTCATGCCACGGGCGCCAACGCCTATATAACCTAATCGAACCTTGGCCGGCGCCGAAGCAAATAAGCTTCCGGTGGGTAATATGCTAAAACCGGCTACGGCGATCGCACTGTTTTTGATAAATTCTCTTCTTTCCATTTATAATTAATTAGTTGCTTTAAGGTTGTTTAAAAATAAATAAATCTTTCCGTCCCCTCGGGGTCTCTCGCAGAGGACCCTGAGGTACCACGATCACCTCGCATAAACGTGGCTTTCGTGAACAATACGGGCTTAGTACAACCGCAGGGTCCTCTTTGAGAGACCCTGCGGGGACAGGAAGCTGTCAAGCCCGTTACCCGCATAACTAAACACGTCATCCTCATTTTTTACCGTTTTATAAATGTACTGGCATTCATCGTTTTTGTAAAGAATATATAGCTTCCATTTTAACGCAAACGTTTGTAATCCTGTCGTGTTTATCATTTAACCAATATCTACAAATAACAATTGTGGTTAGCTCTCCCCGACAGCCTTTTCCCTATACAAAACTCACAAAGCATAATCTCCCGGCCATTGGCAATGCCCCGCTTTTAGCCGCTATAGCAGCGGCATTCATATTTTAGGTTGATAAAAACTTAAATTAGTAATTTATAGTAACTCTTTTAAAACTGTAATGAAATTACGCATTAAGCAGGTGTATTTAAATACCTTGCAGCCAAAACAACACGCAAACGTTTGCAAAGCAATAATATCATAATAATCTCCTAACTTTAAATTTGCAAAAACATACACACAGCCCCGGATAATGCAATCAAAACCAACTACTATAAAAGAGATAGCGCAATTACTGGGCATCTCGGTTTCTACAGTTTCAAGGGCCTTGCATGATCATCCCAGTATTGGGCTTACTACCCGTGCCAGGGTTAAAAAACTGGCCGGCGAGTTAAATTACGAGCCAAATCAAACAGCCATATTTTTACAGAAAGGTAAAACCCACACCATCGGTGTTATTTTACCCGAGCTTTCCGAAGCTTTCTTCTCATCGGCCATAAGCGCGATTGAAGATACCGCCTACAAAAAAAACTATACCGTACTGCTTGCACAATCGCACGATGATGAGCATAAAGAAAAGCTGCTGGTAGAAAAAATGAAGAATCACAGGGTTGATGGCTTACTGATATCCCTGAGTAAAAACACCTCGTCTTTTCATCATTTCGAGAATTTAAAAAAATACAATATCCCGGTGGTATTTTTCGACCGGATACCCCCTATGCCCAACATACACTACGTAGCCTGCAATATGGAAACAGGTACTGTTGAGGCAGTTAGCTATTTATTAAAAAAGGGGCATCGTGTAATTGGAATGATAAACGGCCCGCAAACCATGGTGGCTACCGGCGAAAGAAAGGAAGGTTATATTAAAGCCATGACCAAAAACAGGCTAAAATATGATCCTTCATTAATTGTATCATGCGACCTTACCGAAGAGGGCACAAAAAAAGCATTGGATAAATTATTAGCCGGCAAAAGGAAACCTACCGCGGTTGTAACTTTTAATGATTATGTGGCCCTTTTTGCTATCAAACACGCGCAAAAATTGAATATTAAAATAAACAAAGATCTTGAATTTGTGAGCTATGCCAACTTACCTTTGATTAATTATATGGAAAATATACCCGCGGCTTCTGTTGAGCAATTCCCCTATTTGCAGGGGCAAAAGGCTACCGATATTCTGATAGACCTGCTTCATCACCAGCATAAAGGAACAAATGAACAAAGCGCCTATTACAAGCTCATTATTGAATCGCAACTGATCGAAAACAAAAAATAAACGATTAAAAAACACTCAAACGTTTGCACACCGGTTTCATAAGCCAATTAGGTATGTTTGACCAAATAATCTCAATAAAATAATATGTTTGATGATATACTAAGGGGCTTTGGATTAAATGTTTCAGCATATGACATCCGGGCTTTTGGCTCCGGCTTAATAAACCATACGTATAAGCTAAGCGGTAATGAGGGGACCTATATCCTTCAACAAATTAATACCAGCGTATTTAAAAATCCCGGTTACATAGTTAGCAATCTGGCTTTAGTAAAAGAGTACCTTAATAAAACCAACCCCGGTTACCTTTTTGTAGCACCATTAAAAACCATTTCGGGCGACTTTATGGTTAGCTCATCAGAKGGTAAGTTTTACAGGCTGTTCCCGTTTATTGAGGGATCACATACGGTAAATTTTTTGCAGAACAGTACCGAAGCTCATGAGGCTGCCTTGCAGTTTGGCAGATTTACCTGCCTCCTCAATCATTTTGATATAGGTCAGCTTAAATATACTTTGCCTGATTTTCATAATCTTAAACTTCGGTTCGATCAGTTTAAGGCCGCCGCTCAAAATGCCGATCCGGCTAAATCAGCGCAGGCCGCGGCAGAGATAAAGGAGGTTTATAACCATTACCAGGTGGTACAAACCTATAACCAGGTAGTGGCTAATAATGAAATTCCGTTGAGGGTGGTACATCATGATACCAAGATCAATAATGTGCTGTTTGATGATAGCGGTAAAGCCCTTTGCCTTGTAGACCTGGATACCGTAATGCCGGGGTATTATTTAAGCGATGTGGGCGATATGATGCGCACCTACCTGTYGCCTGCCAACGAAGAAGAAACCGATATGGATAAAATACACATCAGGGAAGATTTCTTCAGGGCGATATACAAAGGTTACATGACCGAAATGGGCGACATTTTAACCGAAACCGAAAAACAGCTTTTTATTTTTTCAGGCAAGCTGATGATATACATGCAGGCTTTGCGTTTTTTAACAGATTTTTTGAACAACGATGTTTATTACGGCTCGCAATACCCTGGTCATAATTTAATGCGCGCAAAAAATCAGTTTAAGCTGCTTACCGAATACGTTGCTGCCGAGCCTTCATTTAAAATACTGATAGCTAACGTTAATAAGGATTTTTTGACTGCCACCAATCAAATTGATTAGCGATTTTTATCAGCAACAGCATATTTGATAAGAAGCTGTTTAAAATAAATAAATTAGACCGTCGAGAGCTAAAATTTCGCAAAACTCTGAAGGGGAAATGACGTTTTAAAAGGTTTGTCATCCTGAACGCAGTGAAGGATCTATTCGCAGACTGTACAGGGCGAAGAAGTATGGCGGAGAGTAGATCCTTCACTGCGTTCAGGATGACAAAAGAGTTTCTTTAGCAAATACATCATAGGTAGGCACAAAGCAATCGCAGGCTTTAAAGAGCCTCTCTGCATTGTTAGGGATTGCTTCGTACCTCGCAATGACGGTGGGATAAAAGCCTATAGTGGTTCACTATTTATTGCCCGACAGCCGATCAAATAAGCCAATCACTTTCATATTTCTTAACTGGTTTTCTTCCGCAATGGCCGATGGGTTTAAAAAATCCTTATTCAGCTTTGCAAATCTTTCATCCAGACTTTTTGAACCTGTTAGTAGTTGCTTCAATTTGCCAATAACAGCAGACTTTTGCGACTCATTAAACGTGGCTTGATTTACCTGCTTTTCGATCAGCTGGTAAGTGAGGTAATAAACCCTGATATCGGCCATCAGCTTAAAATGTTCAAATTCCTGCTGGTTCTTTAGCGGTTTTAATGCATAAAGCTTTTGTTGAGCCATGGTACAGCTACCCAACAACTGCGGGATAGACATTGGGGTTGGCGATATAACCTCGCCTTGTTGAATTTCATACGGTGATGTTTTTAAAGCCTCCCAAAACGATGATGCCCCTGCCTTATCCAATCCAAACTGGTCTTCGGCGTATTTATAAACAAATAGGTTTATATCTAATGGGTGCTTGCCTTTAAGTGCTTCAAAGTAAGCTGCTATCGAAATATTAAACCCTGATAGTGGATACACATGCCTTATAGCATATAGTTCGGCAACATCAGCTTCTGATTCATAGACTGATGAATATTGGCCCGATGTTGACCAGGAGGTCATGATCATGCCTTTATAACCCAAGCTGGCTGCCGCAGGTATAAAATCGCGGATATTTTTGAAGTGTTTTTCCCATTGGGTAAGGTTATAATTATCCGGACTTGACCGCAATGCCGGAGAGCCCCAGATCTCGAAACCGCTTTCCATCAGCTTTTGATGGTCGCCAAAATGGCTCATATCCCAGCCATAGTTCCAATCTACAAATACGGTTTCTTTGGGTAGGGATTTGATGGCTTCCGGATACTTTAAAGCAATATCCGCCCAAAGCACTGGTCGCTTACCTAATTTGATCACAATATCGCACAGCATTTTAATGTAGTCGGTATACAGTTTGGATTTGCCCTCCTTTTCGGCCTTTGCTTTACATTTGGCATCGTGCCCCAGCAAATAGGTTTCGTCGCCGCCAATATGGATGTATTTTGACGTGTGTGAAGCTGCCAGTTCGGTATACAGATCGGTAAACAGCGCCTTATCGCCACCGGTTTCCAAGGGGCAAACCTGTGATACATCCTTTTGATCTTCGCGCAGCTTCTTATATCTTTCATGCCGCAGGATATACTCCACATGCCCAAAGCTTTGCTGCAGGGGTATTACGTCAATACCCAAACTATCGCAATATTTAATAAAGCTTTTTATCTCCTGCTTACTGTAAGCATAACGGTTTGGTATCAGTGGGTGCTTCTCAAAAGGATAAGTACCCTCCCACTCCATTACCAGCGTATTCATACCATGCTGCTTCAGCTTTAAGGCAAAATCCATCAGGGCAGGCATGGTCATAACCTGGATGCGCAGATCAAGGTGAAATCCCCTGACTGGAAACGGGGCCGTTACCGTTTTACTTTGTTGTGCAAACAAAGTATTTAAACAAGCCAGCAGTAATAATACAGGTAACAGTTTTTTCATGGTTGATATTTCAGATATGTGTGCCGCTTTTATCATCAGCAAAAAGCAGCGCATGCGGATGTTTACGCAATATGGTTGATGGATATTTTTCGCTGATATCAGCGTTTAAAGTATGATGAACAGCTTCTGCCTTTTTTTCACCGGGAACAATTATATACAGGTAAGGTGCACTTACCAACGCCGGGATAGTTAACGTTAGTGCGTGCGTAGGCACATCTTCTATCCGGGCAAAGCAGCCATCATTAACCTGTTGAATCCTGCAGGCATTATCCAGATCAACAACCTTTACCCAAACGGGGTCGTTAAAATTGGCCACATGCGGATCATTAAATGCCAGGTGCGTATTCTCGCCGATCCCCAAACAAACAATATCCGTAGGGAACCGTGTTAACAGATCTGCATAACGCAGGCATTCCTCATCCGCATCAGGTGCATTGCCGTTTAGGTAATTCACACTGTTAAAGGTCACTTTGTCAAACAAACGTTCTTTCAAAAAATTTCCGAAACCCTGCGATGCGTCCTCCCCCAGGTTTAAATACTCATCCATATGAAAGGCGTTAATCCTCGTCCAGTCGATACCCTGCATTAATAAAGCCTCCAGGAACTCATTTTGAGATGGCGCCRCAGCGAAAACAATATTCACGAAGGGTTTTACATTAAACAGTTCATTTATTTTTTCGGCAACTGCTATGGCGGCAGCCAGGCCCATCAAATGCCTGCTTCCAAAAATTTTAACCACCAGGTTATCTTTTGTAAGTTCTTTCATTATTTAGCCC